>NZ_BAXL01000002.1:0-243087 GCF_000698185.1 Geomicrobium sp. JCM 19055 | reverse complement strand
TTCCTCCGCGGCATAGAAAACACGGTGACTGCGAAGCAGGAGCCGATGTTGCCCTTGTGCCAGGGGTGCAAGCATCCGCCTGCAGTGGAAATCATGACTCTAGTATAGTTTATCAAAAAAGAACGTACGCTCGAAAATTCAAGGGTACGTTCTTTAGTCAAAGACTTTTTCAGCGGTCCAATTTGATTAGAAGGGGTTTCGACATTAAAGGGCTTTAACTAAGCCACCATCAACGAGCAATGATTGCCCGGTAACATACGTATTGGCACCTGAGCATAAGAATACCGCTTGTTTTGCGAATTCTTCTGGTTGACCGTAGCGTCCCATCGGGATGCTTTTCTCGGAGTTCTCTTTCACTTGATCATATGAAAGACCAACTTTGTCGGCTTTAATCTTGTCTAGACTTTCAACTCGACCTGTAGCGATCCGTCCTGGGCCAAGTGTATTAATTAAAATATTGTCTTCCGCTAATTCTTGAGAGAGACTCTTTGCAAGTCCGACGATGCCTGCTCTGAATGTGTTGGACAGCAATAGATTATCGAGCGTTTGTTTAATGGAGGAAGATGCGAAATTTAGAATATGTCCACCGCCTTGTTTACGCATGTGCGGTAACACTTCTCGGATCGCTCGAACAAAACTTAATAAGTTCAGTTCAAATGCATTCTGCCATTGTTCATCTGAAAATTTATCAAAACCACCCGCTGGAGGTCCGCCAGCATTATTAATGAGCACGTCAACCGTGCCGTACTGATCGGCCGCTGACTGGACGAGGTTTTTAATGTCGTCGCCTTTCGTGATGTCACAAACTTTATACATGACACTTGCAGATGGTGCTGCTTCTAGAATGTGGTCAACGGCACGTTGCAATTCTTCTTCGTTGCGACTTGAAATGACAACGTTAGCGCCTTCTTTTGCGAATTCTAATGCTGTTGCTTTACCTAATCCTTGGCTTGCAGCCATAACAATCACTGTTTTGTTTGTTAAATTCAAATCCATTGGTTCCACCTCTTATGCATGAGTTTTAATTTTCAAATCTTGACACTTATTTTTCAACGATGCGAAACCGTTAATCTGGCATTCGACTTCGTCACCTTCATGAATGTGTACCGCACCTGGCGTACCTGTTGAAATAAGATCTCCAGGTAGAAGAGACATGACTTTGGAGTGAAACGACACGAGGTTAAACGGTGTAAACGTCATATGATCAACGGTGTTCTTACGGTGTAGCTTCCCGTTAATCACAGTGCTAACTTCTAGTTTCATCACTCTTCGACTTCATCTTTCGTAACGAACTGTGGTCCGAAACTAAAGAACGTATCAAAGCTTTTAGAACGAGTTAAGTACCGTGGGTTCTTTTCCAAAATATCTTCTGCGGTCATATCAATAATTGTCGTGTACCCTGCAATATAATCAAGCACATCCGCTTCTTCGACATCTTTACACGGCTTTCCAATAATCACACCTAGCTCAGCTTCAGCTGTCGTACGTTCTGATTGCAAAGGGATCTGAATCGTATCCCCACTGCCGATGATTGTCGTATCAGGCTTCATAAAACTCGCAGGTTCTGTATTCGGAGCTACTTCACTTAAATCAGCTGCGTGTTCCACATAGTTTAGACCAATGCCCCAAATCTTGCTCGGATGACGGTATAGTGGCTTTACGACATAATCCGTCACAAATGTATACTCTCCATGCTCAATGGCCGCTAAGCCCGTCTCATTGTACCAAGTCGTTAACGCTTCGAGCTTACCACTTCGTAGTAGTTCGAGCAATTCTGTTGCATAAGCTACCCCGACTTTTTCATTCACTTCTTCGACGAGGACTAGACCTTTCTCTGTTACGATAGCGAGTGTTTCATTCTCATTCAATGCAATGGTTGATAAACGCATGACAATCACCTCTTTTACGAATTTAGAAGTTCGCTTGCACTAGATTAATCATGTCTTTCAGAGCTGCTCCTGCTGCTCCAACAGGGCTTGATGCACCGCCTGTAACGGCTACTCTCCCCATTTCTTCTGTGTAAAAGCAAATCCCTTTTTCTTTTGGAGCAAGATTTGCGAGTGGATGAGCCGTCGGTATGGATGTCGGTTGAACGTTCATATGAATCGTTTGCTTGTCCAAAACAGCAGATGCTAACAGAACAATTTTATGATTAGACGCTTTTGCATCAGCGATTTGTTCTTTTGTGACAGCCATAATACCTGTCACATCAACGTCTTGAATGTGGTTATTCAGGCTAAAAAAACGATTCGCTAGTAAGAGGAGTTTATTCGCACTATCTTTCCCACTAACGTCCATATCTGGGTCTTTTTCTGCAATACCAGCTTCTTGAGCACGTTGCAAAGACACTGAAAAGTCCACTTCCTGTTCATGCATATCGTCAAGGATATAACTCGTTGTTCCGTTTAATACCCCTTCAAAACGAGTAAGTGTCATGCCTGCAAGACTATATTCTCCAACATCCAGTGTTGGTAACGCCGCAGCTGTCGCTCCACTAAATTTAATTCTTCGATTAACAGATTCACTTAACTTCATAAGTTCCTCGTAATGATGAACGAGCGCACCTTTTGAGATTGAAACGACATCCATGTGCGACGTTAACGCTTGCTTGATATACGAGTAAGCAGGCTCCCCGTCATTTGCATTCGTAGAAGTCGCTTCGACCAGCACATGACCGCTCATCTGATCAATTGGTTGAATTGGGTATTGGGAATCTTTCGCATAATCTTTAACCGCCATCGTCCCAACACCATAGTGAAGTAATCGCGGAAGATCTAAGCCATCTTCACTTTGAACGATCCCTTCTCGGATGATAATTCCTTTGATTTTCAGTTTGATCGTATACCGAGATGCAATCGTTTCTGCTTTATCGTGGATTAGTTGCACAAATTCTTTTGCGACAACACCGTAACCACTTATGTAGATGTCCAACTGACCCACTCCTTACTTTGCTTTCATCTTCTGAACAGGCAAATCTTGAACCGTTGCCATTTGCCAAGGCTCGACGACACCGTTCGCTTTGTTTGTTAAAACGAGAGGAATTAGCCCCGTTACAACGAGTGATGTCGCTTCATAATCTGATGTAACAGTCAGCTGCCGTTCTGACTTGGTCCGTTTTTGATTGCGCAATCCTGTTAATTCTACAAAGAGTGTCGCTTCTTCTGATTGGTCGGGGCGGTGCTTTGCAAATCGCGCAAATAAATGACGGTGCTTCGGCAAAGCGCGAAGTGCAATTAACGTCGAAACGAGCTTATTAAATGGTGCTATATCCCAAGACGTCCAATAGTGACTCTTCGCCTTATTAAATACGTTTTTCATAACGGCTTGCTCCGAATGATTAATCTTTCGGAGTGTTATAGACGTTCTCCCGCTTCTAAATACTCTTTTTTTCTTAAATCCTCGATACCCATCCGCTAGTTTCGAAGAAACAATCGTAAGCATATCCGCTGCACCTTGTGCACCTGCCAAAGCATTCGCGCTTTGTAAAAACCCTACGTGTACTTCGTCTACGATGCTTAATTCCTTAGCGGCTTCAATTGCCAAGATGACAGATAAACCAGGAAGCAATCCTGCCATCATTACATTCGTCGTACCCTGTGGATTGTCTAATTCCTTCACTCGCTCAGCAAAAGCATTAAATGCATTTACGTCAATGGTCGGAACATTGACTTTCATACAGATATTCTGAATGAAGGGTTCGCGTTGTGAAACAGCAATGATTACAAGATCCGCATGTGATACGACATTGACAATGTTATCTTCACTCGAAACATCTAGTTTCATAAATTTGCAATCAACCTCTCGGTTGCTCCATCGCTCAGCAACCCGTTCCCCCCGTCCTACTTTATAGTCTGTAACTATATAATTGAACGTTTTATTATACGTAGACATCACATGGTAACAAACGAGTTGACCGAGTGTTCCAGTTGCCCCAATAATAGCAATCGTCGGCTGATTCATTCGTTAGGGGCAAATGCTTCTGCATCGATTTCCACTTTAAATTGTGGTGCCGCAAGTGCAGCAACATAGAGTAATGTCGTACACGGCAAATCATCTCCTACATAACCTTGAATCACATCGCGACGTTCTGACAATGGAAATTCACCGACTAGGTAGAACGTTAACTTTGTAAGGTGAGAGCGATTCATATTCGCTTCGTGTAAGTTATGATCGATGTTTTGCAAAGCAAGCTTCAGTTGCTCCATTGGCTGTTCTGGCACTCCTCCGTTTTGTTGCATACCGAGTTGTCCCGAAAGAATTAATCGCCGTCCAGGTTCATTCACTTCAATTTGATGGACATAAGGTGCGACCGGTTGATGAACAAGCTCTGGGTTTCTTTTCTCCACGTCACCTCCACCTTTCTAAAAAGAGGGAATTTACGAACATTTTATTTCTCTCTTAGTTTAGCATATCAGTGAAAATCTAGAAAAAGAGAATGCTTGACTCTCTTGATCAACGTTGCTATTATAGACACACATTATCTATAATAGGTGATTCGTTATGAAACTATCGAAATCAACACATTATGCACTTCACACGATGCTCCATTTAACATTAAGTCATGCCGAGGGACACACGAGTGTTTCAAAACTTGCAGGTCATCAACAAGTGTCAACGACATACTTATCCAAAATCTTAACGAAGTTAGTTAAAGCTGGATTAATCGTGTCCGTTCCTGGCGCAAACGGTGGTTACAAGTTGAAGGCAAATTGGAAAGAGACGACATTGCTTGATGTAATTCAAGCGGTAGAAGGTCTTCCGCCAATCTTTGATTACTGCGAAGACCATAACCCAAGTTGCATTATTCAACAGTCCATCCAAAAAGCTGAAAAGAATTTTCTTGAAGAATTAGGCACGATGAAGATTGCTGATCTTGCAGAGGAAGCAAGAAACGTACCACATCATTAATTGTGGTGCTTCTCTTCACACCTATTATAGATATAAAAAATCTACAATATATCTAAAGGAGACAACATAATGAATTATGATGTGATTGTTATTGGTGGGGGAGCTGCAGGGTTGCAAGCAACCCTTACACTGGCCCGTTCTCGCCAACACGTGGCTTTGTTTGATAATGACACGAATCGAAACCGCGTGACTGAGGAATCTCACAATTTCATTACACGAGACGGAACTTCACCGACTGAATTTAGAGCAATCGCAAACGAAAATCTCTCTCGTTATCCGCATGTCACGAGAAAAGCAGAGACCATTGCAACAATTGAAGAGACTGGTGAATTCTTTACTGTAACAACAGTGGGAGGCTCTATGTATACGAGCCGTCGCATTCTCTTAGCAACTGGAATTCAAGAACGTTTCTCTTATGAACCTATTCGTAACTATTACGGTAAAAGCATATTCCATTGTCCATTTTGTGATGGCTATGAATTACGTGACACGGCGCTTGCCATCTTTGCCTCTGATGAACAGGCCATCTTACATTTAACGAAATTGCTGTACAATTGGTCAACGGATCTTGCCATCTTTACGAATGGCGTTACGCTAGATCAAGAATTATTACAGCCAATCCTAGATAAAAATATCCCGATTTATAGTGACATCATTAAGAACCTTCACGGAGATTCCGGGCAACTCTCAGCAGTTGAATTAGCAGATGGTTCGTTTGTTTCCCGTAACGGTGGCTTCGTTGTCCCTGAATATGTTCGTAACAATACGTTCATTGAGCAACTTCGTTTGGACGTTGATGAACAAAACGGAATTACAACGGACGGTTTCGGACGGACGAGTCATCCACGCGTCTACGTCGCTGGAGAGATGGTTAAAAACGCTTCATCATCCCTTCTCGTAGCAAGTACAGAAGGAACAATGACAGCTTCCATGATCGTATTTGATCGTGCAAATGAACAATTTCATTCTTAAGTGATAAGTAGAAGGCTGAAGGTACCGATGACGAGAAAAGCAGTGATCGGTGTCATCAACCTTCTTTCTTTTGTACTTTTTGACAGTAGGTTTGCAATCGTATTAAGTATGAAAAAGATAGCAATTCCCCATAACAACGGTGTTGTAGGTAGCCAAAGAATTGGAATCCATTGTACATGGCTCAAGTACACAACAATAATCAGAATCAATACGACACAACTAAAAGCACTGACGAAGCGGAGAGGCCATGGCAAAACAGTATAATATCCACCTAACGTGTACGCTCCTAAAGACTTTCCCATCGCAAGTAATAGTTGAAACATAGCCACCAATAGCAACACAAACGTCATTGTACTAACGAGAATACTTATCATTTTTATTCATCCTCCTTTTGTATCTTAATCATAAATCCATACGTTACGTTCGTTTCAATCGTTTATTTCAATTTTATCAATACAAAAAAACCCTAGACGTTAGTGACTCCTAACGTCTAGGGTTCTAAGTAATAACTCGTATTCACAATTTGGTGATGGTTACAATTATCTTAAGCCATCGATTTTGTCGAGTGCGGTGATGAGATCATATGCAGCTGCACTGTTCTCAAAGCCAGTAAAAATTAGAAGCGTAAGGAATGAAAGCACTAGAAACTTCTTCATGATATCGTCACCCCCTTTCTACGTTCAATCGTTTCCGATTGATTGGCTTTAATTAAATACTCGTATGCAATCTTATAGTCACCCTTTGCTTGATAATGCTCTGACACGTGTTCACAGATTTCTTTTATTTCAAAGTTCAAGTTATTCGTTTCAAGATGTTGAATTGCCATCTCTACGAGAGCAAGATCGTCCATCGTGTAGAGACCCCTAAGAACCATACACCTTGCAATATATTCCTCGAGTCCATGCTCACACGCTAACGTTTGGGCTTCTTCTAAGTAGTAGACACCTTCATTATTGTTGTTCATCTTGAAACATACATGAGCAAGATTCGTCATCGTCTTAATGTGAACCATACGATTTCCGTGATCTCGTAAGGCGTCCAAAAAAATAAGATTTCGCTTCTGGGTAATTGCGTTGACGCAAGCGATTTAATCCAATTGCTCGATTTAGCAACGAGAGTTGATAAGAATCTCTCACTTTCGGGAATATCTCTTGATAAATCTCTTCTGCCTCGTCATAAAAGTGCAATTCTGTATGAATGGCTCCAATAAATGAAAGACTATTCAACTTCCGCATTTCTAGGTTGGCTTCTTCAAATAACAGTACTGCTTTTTTTAAATACCAGAGTGCAAACGTATACTCATTCATTCGATATAGCGTCTCACCTAGATTGTGAAATAATTCTGCTTTATCTTCATTCCTAATTGAAAACGCATATTCTTCCGCTTTGCGGTAATAATCTAGCGCATAACTAAAACGTGAATTCACAAACTCAAATTGTCCCTCCATAAAGTAGTGAAGGTAATTTAGCATTTGATCGGTTTTCTTTAGAGAGTCATGTTTAATCTGTTGACCAATCTTAGGATTCTTCATAAAATCTTCGGTAAGGATACTATGTCTAAAATCGACTAATCGATAGTATTTAGAGAGCTGTTCGTCATCTGCACTAATGTTACGAAGCAACATATCAACTTCTTCTTTGTATGCAAATGCTTCTTCTGTATCGTGCTTTAATATGGAGTGATACCACTGGCCTATTAAACTTTTCAATTGCTGAATGTGTTCTGCCATATGCATATCCCCAATCCATCGTCTCTATTTAAATTATAACTCTATTGAGAATATTTAACTAGTAATTTATAGTTATTTTTTTGAATTAATTGAAAAAAACATCAGTATAACTTCATAGACTCTTGGCATTTAAATGGGTTATATCCTATTTAAATGGATTTTGTTTGGTACATACTCGAAATCTTGGTATATTGGAATGACGGAATTTCTTAAGACCGATATCTTTGGAGGAACTTGTATGCAAAAGAAAGACTCTCAAAACGACGAGATTAAGCGAGAGCAAGAAGAATCTAAAAAAGAGCTCTTAAAAATGATTCGTAATGAACAATACGTTCAACGTCTTAAACGAATCCGAACGCCACTATTATCGTTAATTTTTGTTGTATTCCTTACAGGAATTTTTGCCGTCCTTGGCTATGTAGATTATCTTGTCATGAATGTACTAAATCTCATCTTACTGTCACTCAGTTTATATTTGATGTTTGCATTTATGAAAACAAAACCGAAAGGAAAAATGTTTGCCTTTGGAATCGTAGCCATCGTTTTTAATATTCTTGTGTTGTTAGCAACCATGCTGAGCATCTATATTAATGTTATCGGCTACTTATAGACTCTCGTACAGAAGTACGAGAGATTTTTTCTTTTGAAACAAAAAAAACCGCGCCCAGTAGACGCGGTTTTTGTTTAACGATAATAGTCTAAAAATCCTTGATGTAATGCTTCACCCGCTCTTGCTGGGTATCCCGGTTGTCGCATAATTGCAGCGTCTCCACTGTTTGTGACGAAACCTAGTTCAATGAGCGTTGCTGGCATTGTCGTTTGTCGAAGTACAGCAAAGTTCGCTCCAGCAACACGGCGATAGCTCATGCCTGTATCACTAACGAGACGATCTTGCATCACATTTGCTAAGCGTACACTGTTCGCATTTGCAGATGTGTGATGGAACGTTTCCGCTCCTCTAGCAGATGAATTAAATGCATTCGCGTGAATGCTAATAAACAGATCTGCGTTGGCACGGTTTGCAATGTTCGCTCGCTCTGACAAACTAATGAACGTATCATTCGTACGTGTCATGATCACTTCTGCGCCACTACCTTCAAGGCGCTGCGCGAGCTCACGAGCCACTTGCAAGTTTAGCGTTTTTTTCAACAAGTCCATTTCCTTGTGCCCCTGGATCATGGCCACCATGTCCAGCGTCAACAACGATAAGTCGACCAGCTAGAGGGCCAGTATTACCAGAGTGAAGGTTCAAATGATCAAGGTGAGTGTAACCACTCTTACCGTTGTAGTTTACTTCTACCCACGGTCCACCATTAACAAATTTAATAATCTCAACGCGATCTCCTGTTGTGAGTCGGTCAATGGTGTCATGGCTTGCACCTGGGCCACTACGTACAGACAGTCGATGATGTGTAACGGTTGCTGTGTCAATCACTTCGCCCATCTGTGTCACATTCAAATAATCACTATGCGTGTAGGCTACTTGTCCTTCATAATCAATTTTAACCCACGGTCCACCGTTCATATATTCATAGATCTGAACAATATCTCCGTTTTGTAAATGACCAAGAGATTCACTAGAGCCGCTTGGTGTTGTACGGACTGCCAATCGACCATGATGGTCAACAATCCCCGTCGCAATCACGTCACCAAGCTCCCCATCAGAAGGAGGCTCTGGAGTTGGTTCAGGAGGTGTATTGTCTACGACATCGATATGGTCAATATGCGTATATGCAATCCCACCTTTAAATGTAAATGAAACCCATGGACCCCGTTCACATAGTCGTGAATGTGAATGTCCGTACCTTCCGTAAGCGTACCAATTCGTTCAGCTGAACCGCTAGGATTCTGGCGAACCGCTAACGCACGATGAGTGACTGTTCCCTCGTCAACGACAGGTAAGTCAGCTGATGCCGGTTCGATCTCTACAAAGTAATCACTATGTGTATACGCAATGTTTCCTTCATAACGAATACTAACCCACGGACCACCGTTCACTGTTTCAATAATTTCGAGTGCATCGCCCTCAGTGGCGCCACCAACACGAGCGCTTGAACCACTTGCTCGCTCACGGATTGCCAAGTTGTGGTGAGTGACAATCCCAATCGCAGAAACTGAGGCGTTACTTGCCGATTTTGTTTCGACGGTTTCTTCTTGAGAAGGTTCAGTTTCTTCCTGCTCTTCTTCCTCTTCTTGAGTTGCTTCTGTTAAGTAATCGGTATGCGTGTACGCAAATTGTTCTTCATACTTAATGAGAACCCAAGGAGCATGATCAAGGTTGTAGATGTCAACTTCGTCGCCATCATGCAATGTCCCTAATCGTTCAGACGTGCCTGATGCTTCAGCACGTACCGCTAAAGAATGGTGGTTTACAACGAGTGTCTCAATAACTTTTAGTTCTTCATTTGCTGCGTCGTCGACTGCTTCTTCATTTGCTTCGTCTATTAGTGAAATATAAGAGTTATGTACAAACCCTGTTTCTTCGTCATAAGTAATTTCATACCATTCATCTTCGTGTTCATTGACTACGGTTACGCTATGACCTTCTTCAAGCTGACCGATTGTATCATATGTCGTATCAGGACCTGTTCGAACATTTAAATTGCCCGAAGATTCCACGATTCCCTCGCGCTCCTCTTCAGCAGCTTGCACATTCTGATCTACGATCCCGACGCTCAATACCATCGCAAATGCTACGATTGCGGGCTTGATTTTGGTTTTGCGTAAACCTTGGTTAACGATGAACTTGTCTTTGTTGCGGATAACGATCGTCACTCCTCCCTGCTAGATTGTGTGAAATTTCAGCAAAAAAAATGTACTTAGCTAAAATTTCCCATGAAAAAAAAGCACATAAATGATGTACTCTCTGTCCTGAAATTAACATATTTACTATAAAATGCAAATCCATGTCATCGTTTTGTAATAATATTGAAAAATATGTATAAATCGATCGAATTGAGAACAAGTCTGTCAACGAACCACGAAAATTGACGAAAAACAGTCCTACGATCATAATCTAGACTAACGAAAACGAATGGAGATGAGCATGAATGACCCCTGATTTTTTTTCGTGACTGTCTTCAAAAAGGAGACTATGAGCAACTCTATCAAAAAAACGAGTAACAGTTTTAAAAAGAAAGTGTCGAATCAAGAATTCCACACGATCTTATCTACGTTTTCGAAAACAACCGACGCTTACACTACAATCGAGTTTTATTCATGATCAAGAAACGGAGTATTCTTGGATCGATGAATCAAAAACTCGAGGTGTCGTCGCATTGTTCCAAGATGAAGGCATAATCTCAGGCATGTACGTCCTTCCGTTAGCCAATGAAGTCGAACCTATTCACGCTTGGACAAAAAACAACTATTACCTTCCTTTTACTGACAAATGGTTTACCTATTGGGGTGGAGATAATGAACTCGTCAATTATCACTACACTTCCCCACACCAACGTCATGCCTACGACTTCATCAAACACAATGGTCGCAAGTCGCACGATGGACCTGTAGCTAAAAACCGCTCCTACTTTGCATTTGGAGAACCGGTAATCGCTTCTGCAGCCGGACGTGTCGTTGATGCGGTTACTCACATCTCCGATAATGAACCTGTCGGCAAGATGAATGAGCAGCAACCATTAGGTAATTACGTTGTGATTGAGCATGAGCATGGCGAATATAGTTTCACTGCCCATTTACAACAATTCTCTGTTCTAGTACGCGTTGGCGAATCTGTTAAAGCAGGTCAAAAAAATCGGAAATTGTGGTAATTCCGGGAATTCAAGTGAAGCACATATTCACTTCCAAGTGAGTGATGGACCAGACTTTCAATCCAGCACCTCATTACGCATTCAGTTTCAAACTGCCATTGCGCCGATTCGCGGTCAATTTATTACTTCTGATCATAATCCTCTAGCTTAGCTAGTTCTGTCGATGTAAAGTCAACGATCGCGCGTTGCGAAAAAAAGCTTAGAAGCGGCGTCACCAACGTTACCAGTATGTACAACATGTGTCTCTTCGAATTTCACACCGATCTCTATGAATCGTTCCTCATCATAATCAAGCTCTTGAAATTCTTTCCAGACTTTTTGACCGTCTTCTATCATTGGACTCATTCGTTCAATGATTCTTTGTTGTGTGTCTGCTCGGTGTTCTCCTAAATGCATCGATGTGTTCGTTCCATAGTCCGTCCCAATCATCAGCACAGAACCGTCTTGATTATAAATGTAAGACAAAGGTGATACCTCACCTAAACCGTGATTCAAGGCGTGATGTTTAATGACCTCTGCGCTATTCTTGCCCCACACTGAAAAAGAATGCATCGGATGATGCTTCGCACTACGTGTGGAGATGTTCGAAACGCCTCCGGAATTGCACCCATCATAAACGTAGGTGTACGTAAAGGATCGAACGCCGGCATTTCGATCATCACTTCTTCAATCCACTCTTTTGGAATAGAAGGATTTTGCCAATCACGAGGATCTGATACGTCAGCACTATGAGCTGGCATAATCAACGTGCCTTCTTCTGTGAGCACTTCTTGCAACGCTGCTACAACTGTAACTGCGCCCCCAACAACCCATCCAATTGATTTTAGAGATGAATGGACGATGATTGTCATCCCACTCGAAACACCGAGTGATCGTAAATCACGAACGAGTGATGTTTTCGTTTGTGGCATCTTACTTTGTTTCATAACGTCAAATTGCCCCATAATTTTCCTCTCCTCTAAGAAATTCTATCATACATATACTAGTCATAATTCTGTTTTTTATAATCTAATAAGAGCTTTTTTAAGAAAGGATACAGCAATAAGATAAACGCTACATTTCCGATGGCATGATACGTATCAAAAGGCAACCCTGCAAGGTAATACGCCCAAAAATAGTCGGTCACGACTAAAATATTCAATGAGACGATTAGGCCGTACAAATAACCGAACATCGCGCCAAAAATTGCAATCACAATGATCTTCATATTCGGAAAGACTTTTCCTAAGAAGCCACTTACAATCCCAATGAACGCCCACGCTAGGATTTGGAACACCGTCCAAATGCCTGATCCTAAAAACAGATTCGTTAAGATCGCACTTCCAGCTGCCAAAATAATGCCAAACGCTGGCCCCATAAAAAAAAGAACTAATAATAATGATGGCACTGACAGGTTGAACATTTGGAATGTAAACAAATACGAGGCGGCCGACAACACATAACGCCATAAGTACAGCAAGTAACGTAATCTTCTTCGTTTTCATCGTTTGCTTCTTACCATTTTGATACGTAACCACCTTTATACTGATCCATCTTATAAAGCAGTTCCTCAGCATCGGAAGAAACGAGAATCATCTCTTTGTATTCCTGTCTCATAAACTCTTGCTCTACTGTATGATCAATCATCTCTAGCAACGGATCATAAAAATGATTTACATTTAAGAGACCAAAAGGCTTCTCATGGTAGCCAATTTGCGCCCACGTAAACACTTCAAACCACTCTTCAAGAGTTCCTGCTCCACCGGGCAACGCAACAAACCCGTCAGATAACGCCGCCATCTTTGCTTTACGTTCGTGCATCGTCTCTACGACATGTAATTCATCTAATCCTCGATGTGCAATTTCCACAGATGTTAACTTTTCAGGGATCACGCCAATCGCCTTTCCACCACAAGCTTTCACTTCATCAGCAATAGCGCCCATACACCCTACTTGTGCGCCACCATAAATGAGCGTTTTATGTTGAGATGCTAGCACGTTGCCGAAATTTCTGGCTGCCTCGGCGTACACATCCGTTTTGCCATTACTTGAACCACAGAATACCGCTAACGACTGGATCATTGTTCAATTCCCCCTCTTCAATCACTTCATTTAGTGTAATAGAAAAGACACAGAATGTCTTCTGTGTCTCCTAGTTAGAGTGACATCGCTTGTGGGCGAAATCCTTCGTAATAACGTTGGTCTTTAGGGATCCCGATGTCATCCAAAGTTTTCGAGATTGCACGTAAAAATGGTGTTGATCCGCACACGTACACATCGCTGTTTAGGTTTTGAACCATGCTCGTAAGCCTACTTGCATCAATCATTCCTTCGTTCACAAACGGTTCGGCATCTTGAACAGACGTTTCGGTGTAGAAGATGTGCCTCGTGGCCTGATCTGACTTGGAAAGGATCGCATCTACTTCATCTTTTAGAATATGAGTATCATGGCTCTTCGTCGCATGAATCCACGTGACCGCTTGATCCTTATCAATGTGTGATTGAAGCATGCTAACAAACGGTGTTACTCCAATCCCTTCGCTGATAAACACAGCCGGTCTTTGTGAGTTCGTCAATGTAAATGCGCCAGCTGGCGCTGCTAACTTCAATTCACTTCCTATAACGATGTTGTTATGGATCTGAGAAGAGACGACTCCTGGTTCGTGTTGAATGGTTAGTCGAAATTCATTTCCATCAGAAATCTTAGATAGACTGTAATGGCGTTTATGAACATATGACTGTTCACTAAGATCCAGTTCAAGTGTCACATATTGACCAGGCAAAAATGGCGGAAGCGGTTCGTGATCCACTGGCTTCATATAAAGAGAGATCACTTCAGCTGTCTCTTGAACTCGATTGGTTACGTAAAATGCGCGATTCCCTGTCCAACCGCCTCTAACATTTGCAACTTGTTCATACAATTCTCGCTCAACTTCGATGAATTGGCCAGAAATGACCGCATAGGCTTTGCCCCAGCTCTCGAGTACGTCGTCTGTCACATTCGTACCGAGTACATCACGAACCGTTTGCAAAAGAATGGTACCAACAACTTCATAATGTTCTGGTTGCACACCTAACGCTCGGTGCTTCTCTGCGACGTGTGTAATCATTGGTCCTAGTGATTCTAATTCATCGATGTGAATACCCGCTTTGTACACACTATCCATAAGTGCTCTTTGTTGAATGCCTCGTTTTTGATTCGCTTCGTTAAAGAGGTTATGCAGTTCTGGATGTTGGTCAAACAGCGTTTCATAGAAACGCTCACCTATTTCTCTTCCATACTCTTTAAATACAAAAGCCGTTTCTTTTACATTCTTGATGTCTTGTTCTTGAAGCATACGTGCCTCCTTCTTCATCACCAACTCAACCATAGCGCACGCATTCACTCAACACAATTCGACACCGATGAAAGTAGAGGAATGCCTCAATTCGAACTAGGAATGAATGCCTAACTAGCATTAATATTTGGACAGAGGCGTTAGTTCAACTTATACTTAATTTATTAACAAAAAAATTCAGACGAGGTGACACGATGATTATTCAAGAAATTCCTTTCGATGTCGTAGATTGGGATTCCATTACCGAAGAGACCATCCAAGGTACCGAAGGCACGGCACACGTAAAGCGGTTCAATTAAACAAAATTACCCTAGCCAAAGTTACTTATTCTAAAGGCTACATTGCTGACCATTGGTGTGAAAAAGGTCACATCATACACGTTCTTGAAGGAACTTATATTATGGAAACAAAAGACGGCGAACGCCGAGAAGTAGAAGCTGGTCAGACGCTTCATGTGAGTGATGAACAGAACTCTCATCGTTCAGTTACCGACACCGGCGTCTCACTATTTATTATTGAGTAATAATAAAAGCCCATTCTCATGGCTTTTATTACATCTTTTTAAGAATGAATTTGTTCACTAAACGGTTGACGACTGCAATGACAACCGTTGTGACGACTGAGGCAAAAATCTACGAAACATATGAATCATTCCTTTCACTAGTTCTATTCCCGTTCTTGCATCTTGTCATTCATTATTCTCTTATTTACAAGTAAAAAGGACAAATTCAAAGAATTCGTCCTTACAATCCGAACAATTGTAAAAAGCGTTGCCACATGCTCGGCTCTTCTTCAACATCCTCTTCTTGTTCATCATCAGGAATGTGTAAACTCTCTGTCTGCACAACAAATTGAACGCTATTGATGTACTCATTGTTCTGCTCTGAACTAAAAGAAATGGCCTCGTAATCCGATTTATCATATTGAGAGATCATCTCATCGATTTCTTCTTGCATCTGCTCAGGTATTTCTTCGGTCGCATTCGTTAACTCTGTCATTCCGTTTGATAAGCTTTCCGTACCGGCTGCAAGTTCATTGGCACCTGTAGAAGATTCGGCAATGCCGTTGTTTAGCTCTCCGTATTCACTGGATAATTGTTCGACGCCGTTCGTATAATCACGAAGTCCTTCGTGGAACATTCCATACTGATTTGCCAATTGATCAATTCCATCAGTTAACGATTGTAGCCCATCTCCTACATCGATGTTTCCAAGCTCACTTGAAGCAGCATTTGCGAATTGTCGCAGTCCCGATTCCACTTCTTCAACAGATCCTTCAAGTTCTTGAAGCGCTTGTGAGGTCGAAGAAAGTCCAGATTCAATTTCCGCGTAAGTTCCCTTTACACGTTGTGCACCTTCGTAGAATTGAACCAATTGCCCAAGTGCTTGTGAATCAGGGTTTTCTTGCATTAATTGACCGAGCTCCTCTTCTGGAATTGCCTCGTCTGGAATTGATTGAACTGCGGCGTTAAGTGCATCATTCATGCCATCATAACCCGTACGTACAGTTGAAAGCGCCCCATTAATTTCTGACAATCCGTCCGCTAGTTCTTCTAACGCTCCGAACATATTCCCATCAATATCAATTTCTAGATCTGATTGGCCCGAGAGTCCGTTTTGGAGAGCTTGAAGCCCTTCGTTAATTTCTGAAGATGCCGCTCGTAATTCTGATCCAGCATTTGCTGTCTCTTGAATTCCCGAAGCGTACTCGCTTGAACCCGATTCTAGTTGATGTAACCCGTCAGTAAATTCAACAAGCCCAGAATGTACATCACCGATCCCGTCGTTCAATTGTACTAACGCACCCGTTAACGATTCGAACTCTCCAGTTAGCTCCTCTGTGTCAGGCGGATCAATGGCAACAGACGAAGGCATGCCACTCATTTGAATGCCTTCTAATTCAAATTGTGACGTTAATGCTTGAACCGTAACTGTTTCTTCTGTTTCAGGCATCACGGTAAACACCACTTGTTTATCTTGCCCCGCGTTAGCAATGGTCGCACCTTCTGCTTGAATGTCGCTAAACTGGGCATTGGAAAGCGGCACGGTAATTTGCATCATATAGTTTTCAAAGAACTCAGGTTCTACATCTTCATTTTGTTTTACATCAATTTGAATTTCGACGTCTCCACTTTCCCCAATGAGCGATTGACCGTCAATGGGTTGACCGTTCAATGAATAGCTGATCTCAAACTCCCAAGGTAACGCAACGTCTTGCTTTAAATTGCCTTGATAATAAAACGTCTCGTCTGTGGCCTCAATCTCAATCGTTTCGTTTGCAGATTGTTGAATCGCACTCGTATCCGTTAAGTTAATTACTTCATCGTACGCCCCATAATCTGTTACCTTACCCGGTGTCTCGAGATGCAAGGCATTAACGATATACAGTTCCTCTGCTCCGCCGTCTGCACGAAGGTTTGCGTAGACAACTTCATCTTTTTGCTCGATGACTCCTTCACTAGAAACGGTTGATGTAACGCCTTCGTCAACACTGCTTGCTGACATAATGATAGCTGGATGCATAACGAGCACTGTTGCAAGTGACGCTGCTAACATTCGTTTCATTCTTTTTCCCCCTCATAAAAGTTCGCTCGGTACGTTGTCTTTTTTTATAAAGCGATCACTTAACAATGTGATGGCCGGTAAGAAGAAAATCACGAGTAAAAAGGCAATGGCAGCCCCACGTCCGAGTAACAAGCCAATTGAAGCGACCGTTGGATTTGAGGAAACGAACCACAGGACAAACCCAACACTCGATAAAATGCCTGCAGAAATGGTTACTGGAAACACTTTTTCATCTAACGACTTCTTCATCGCGGGGAGCTTTGGCATTGTCGTCCGGTGATGTTTATACGTCTCCATAATCAAGATTGCATAGTCAATTGTTGCCGCGAGTTGAACTGTACTTACAATCAAATAACCGATAAATACAAGCGAATCATTCGTAAAGTACGGAATCGATAGATTGATCCATACCGATGCTTGAATCGTTACGAGAAGTACGATCGGGATAGAAAAAGATCGAAAGGCGATCATTAAGATTATTGCGATCGTCGCCACGGTCATCGTCATTACTATCGTGTTGTCGTCCGTGACAACATCTTTCATATCGTAGAGCGCAACACTTTCCCCAAGCGTATGCACATTGTCACCATAGTAGGCAGTAGCAAGTTCTCTCGTTTGTTCGACGAGCTCAAAAGCCGCTTCCCCTTCGACGCCTGCATTGGTGAACACCATGATCCGACTATAATTATCCGAGAAGAAATCACTTGTCACCTGTTCACTAAGAAATTCAGACGGGATTAAACTTCCAACGGCTGTTGCATACGACATGACGGAATCAACATGTGATAACTGTTCCAATGACTTCGCAAGCGATTCTTCTTTTGCAATATCATCGTTTGGTACGAGCACAACCATCGGTGTCGACTCTCCAAACGTTTCTTCAATCTGTTTTGCATCGGCACCTGCACGGGTATCAAGTGGCAATTCACCTAATCCATACGTAAACGATGTACTGCTTTGTGCAAGGAAGCTTGGTACGATTAACGCTAAAACGAGAATAAGAGCAGGAATTCGTAGTTTTAAAATTTTAGCGCCGATTCCTTCAAAACTCGGTACGAAGTTGCGATGCTCTGTCTTCTTCATCCACCGGTAACCGATTAACGTTAATGCAGGTAAGAATACGATGACTGCTAGATAACTAAAGGCAATCCCTTTTACTAAATTAAAACCAAGGTCTGAACCAATTTCAAAATCCATAAGCATTAACGTCATAAACCCGAAAAACGTCGTTAGCGCACTCATCGTAATGACCGGAAACGATGATTTCATCGCTTTTGACATCGCCGTCTCTGGCTTATGACCGCGTTTTAATTCGTCAGAAAAATTATGGAGTAAAAAGATCGCATAATCCAAAGACACAGCAAGCTGTAAAATTGGAGCAACGGACTGGGTCACGTACGAGATTTCACCAATAAAAATGTTCGTACCAAGATTCATTAAGACTGAGACACCAATCGCAGTTAAGAAAAAGACAGGCTCGATCCATGACTTCGTCGACACAATAAGAAACAGCAATATAATTGGGATTAGAAATGACGCAGCAAACACCGTTTCAGTCGTTGCCATCGTTTGAGATGTTGCCGTATTCGCAGCCTCACCCGACACGGCGTTCTCCTCTCCAATCACTTCATAAATCTCTTCAATCGCATCGACTTCATAACCAAGCTCAATCGTTAGTGAGTAAAGCGCATCGTTATCTTTATAGTACGTCTCCACCATACTGTCATCGATAAACTCAAGGGGGATGACTACGTCTAAAACGTCATCCAACCACATGACGTCGGTGACCCCTTCAATGGTATGTAAACGTTCCTTGTAGTGAAGCGCTTCTTGTAAGGTCACATCTTGAACGAGCACGTTCGTATTTGGGATTGAGGCGGTGAACTCTTCTTCCATCACTTCTTGACTTTTCGTTGATGGTGCTTCGTCTGGCATGTAATCTGCCATATTATAATTTACTGACACAAAAAAATTGTGCAATCACTGACAACACAGTAATAATTGCAAACACGATTACGATCGCCCGACGATGTTGTATAATCTTCTCGTTAAACATCCCATCCACCTTACTTCTGTTGACGTTACAAAAAAATATCTTTATCATTATATAAACACAGTGTTGGGAAAACAACACACAGTTGATTAACATTTGTTAGTTTTCCAACAATTACGGTTAGGATGTTGGTTAATTCTTGAATAAAGGGGACGAAAAATGGATCGGCGAAAGAAATATACGCAATCGACGCTAAAGGAATGTTTAGTTGATTTACTCAAACAAAAACCGATTACTTCGATTACAGTTAAAGAACTTTGCGAAGCAGCAGACGTAAACCGTTCGACGTTTTATAGTCATTATGATAACCACTTCGATTTACTTGAGAAGCTCGGTGAAGATGTCATCTTTGATATGGAGAGAACGCTCGCCGAATTTAATTTCGGGACTGAGCGGGAGTCACTTCAAATGACAGAACGTGCCTTACAGTACATCGCAGAGAAGTATGATGTATGCGAAGTTCTACTTAGCTCACATGGGGATATGAACTTTAAAAAAACGTGTCATGGATTTACTACTGCCTGTTATCTTAGAGAAATTAAACGCAGAGCTTCAACTTAAGAGACAACTTTCCGAGTACAAACTCTTGCTTTTAATTAGCGGAAGCATCGCAGTTGTTGAACGCTGGCTTGAGAACGGCAGGCAAGAAACCCCTGAGCAAATCGCCGCCCTCATCCACCAATTCACAAACCACGGCCTCGTCGGGGACAGTCCCCACTGCGTTAAAGCGCCGGGGGACTGTCCCCTGTTACGATAGTGCGTGAAAGCCGTTAACGAGCAAGTAAATCGCTACACCCCAAATGAACAGTGCAGACAACTTATGAATGATATGTAATGCCTTCCCGCTTCGATCGAGTCGTCTTAGCAACCGTCCCGCAACAGCTAAGGCAAAAAAATGCAACCCAAGAGACGAGTACGCAAGAAAACCAAAATGCCCATCGCTCAGATGATAATTCGTAAACAACTGCATTCGTTCCAATCACACCTACCGTGTCCATAATGGCGTGAGGATTTAATAACGATACTGAAATGGCAAATGTGATTTGTTTACGCTTGGATAACGCCTTCACTTCTTGATCTTTCACACGTTGTGTACGCCAGATCGATCTTCCAATTAGAAGTAGAAAGACAAACCCTACGAGATACAATAATCCTTGTAAAATCGGAAGAGCCATAATCATCACAGATATTCCTATGATCGCTAGACTAATCAAAATCAAGTCACAAATCCCAGCGGTTACAACGACAGGAATTGCTTGTTTGAATCGAGGTTGATTTGCACCTTGGCTAAATATAAATAAATTTTGTGGACCCATCGGCAAGATTAATCCAATTGATAAAATAAGTCCGTGCAGAAACGCTTGTAGCAACTCATGCCACCCCCTTTTGACTTAACAGTAACTCGTTCCTACCATGAACTGTAGGACCAATTCCTAGTGTATTTAGCCAACCAATTCTTTCAAGGAGATAACGATGAGCGATAAGATATCAAAACATTCAAGTAAAACTCTTGTTGAACAATTGATAGCTTGGATTTTAAGAAAAATAGATCAAAATGAATGGCCAGCAGGTACCAAACTGCCCTCACAACGGGCACTCGCAGAATTGCTTCATGTTAATCGATCGACCGTAGTCGAAGCTCTTGATGAATTGAAAGCTGAAGACGTATTAGAAAGTCGTCAAGGAAGTGGTGTTTTTGTTAAGCAACCGTTTTCGACCATTTATCACAACCGACCAGTGGATTGGCGTGGTCGCATGACAAATTCACATGTAGAAGCCAATGTACATACGATTCAACTCATTAACGAGTATGAAACAAAGAAACACGTCATTCGTCTTGGTACAGGGGAATTGTCACCTGAACTAATTCCCACAGAACGATTACGACAATTGATGCATACATCTTACTTAACAAACGTTGAGTTGGGCTATTCAGAACCAAAAGGAAATGAAGCATTGCGTGAAGCAATCGTTCAGAGATTAAAGAAGCGTGGGATTGAAACGTCTAAAGACGGGGTTTTAATTGTTTCTGGAGCGCTGCAAGCATTACAGCTCATTTCATTAGGATTGTTAGAGCAAGGCTCTCACCTTTATTTTGATGGCCCTTCTTACATTCCATCAATTCCGTCGTTGCAGGCGACACCTTTAGAAACTTCTATAAATCGGATAAAGAACGGTATTTTATACACAATTCCAACGTTAAATAATCCAACTGGGCAAACAATGAATGAATATGATCGAAAGCAACTTCTTCAAGATGCAAGCAAAAGAGGAATTCCTGTTATTGAAGACGATGTGTATCATGACCTTTCATTTGAACCGACTCCAAAAGCATTAAAAACCATGGACACTACCGGTCAAGTTATCTACATAAGTAGTGTTTCAAAGACTGTAAGCCCAGGATTACGCATTGGTTGGGTGGTTGCACCGACACCAGTTATCGAGCGTCTGGCTGATGTGAAAATGCAGCTTGATTACGGAAGCAATGCATTGTCTCAACACATCGTAGAACGTTTATTTTCTTCACATGACTATGACGACCATATTCAACAACTTCGCGACCAGCTAAGAAAGAGAGCCTATTATACAGAACAATTATTGACGACCTATTTTTCAAATGATGTCCAATGGGAAAGTCCAAAAGGAGGATTCTACATTTGGGTAACATTTAAACAGCCGATCGTGACCAAATCGCTCTTTCTTCGATTGCTCAAACGTAACGTCTTAATCAACCCTGGTTACGTGTACAACCCTCGAGACTACTATAGTTTACGAATTTCATTCGCTTACTGTACCAACGATCAACTACATGAAGGAATTCAAATACTCGCGGAGGAAGCCTCCAGGGACAGTCCCCCACTGCGTTAAAGCGCCGGGGAACTGTCCCCTGAATTTTCTCTTGAACCTCTATTCTTAAAATGCTAATATGAGCATATGCTCATATAAAGGGAGTGGCTTCATGGAACATTCATACATAGACCTCGATGAGGAAACACTATTTATCGTATCTCAAACATTTAAGGCACTCGGCGACCCAACGAGAATAAGAATCTTACATTTGTTAGCGGAAAAGGAATGCTCGGTCGGAGAAATTGTGGAGCATTTATCGCTAGGCCAATCAACGGTTTCGCATCAACTACGCTTTCTAAAAAAAACCTCCGTCTCGTAAAATCAAGACGGGCAGGGACGTCGATTTATTACTCACCCGAAGATGAACATGTGTTAAAAATTCTAGAAAAAAAACAATTCAACACGCGACGCACGATTAAATCTTCTCATCTGCGTCGTTTCTTAACACACATTATATGCACACATGATCATATAAGACAGATAGAAAGGAGTTACACTCATGGGACACCATCATCATCACGGACATCACCACCATCATCATGCCACCGGTGAAGCAAACAAGAAAAACTTAGTCTATGCCATGATCATTATTGGTAGTTGGATGATCATCCAACTCTTTGGGGGCCTTTGGACGGGAAGCTTGGCTTTACTTGCTGATGCCGTGCACATGTTCAACGATTTCTCCAATTTACTAATCAGCTTCTTTGCGATCGTACTTGCCAGTAAAGCAGCAACGGCAACACGAACGTTTGGCAACCATCGTTATGAAGTTCTCTCCTCACTTTTAAATAGTGTTATGCTTCTCGTTATTGCATTTTTCATTATCCGTGAAGCAATTCAACGTTTTATTGAACCACAAGCCGTAATGGGTGGTGCAATGATCGTTATTGCTTTCATCGGTCTCATTGCTAACGTTGCCGCATTGTTTGTTTTAATGCGTGGCGATGTAAAAAAACAACTTAAATATGCGCGGAGCCTACCTTCATGTATTGTCAGACACACTCGGTTCGGTCGCTGCGGTCGTAGCTGGAATTATTATTTTGACGACAGGATGGTACTTTGCAGACCCAATCTTAAGTATTGTTATAGCACTGATGATTTCTCTCTCAGCATTTCGATTATTAAAAGATACCGTTCACGTTCTACTTGAAGGAACGCCAGCTCACCTTGACGTCGGCGAGATTAAGAATGAATTGCTTTCGATTGAAGGGGTTGCAACGGTTAGTGATCTGCACATTTGGACGATTACTTCTGGAATCGAGAAATTAACCGTCCATTTAAAAATCAACTCAGATCAACCCTCAACTCACGACGACGTCCTCCATAAAGCTAAAACGTACGTTCATGATTCCCTACACATTGCTAAAAGTACAATTCAAATCGAGAGAGACCCCAATTAAGGTCTCTCTCGATGTTTTGTGTTTTTGATGATTCTTACGATGATGCGAGATAGTAAGCCGAGCATAAAAAAATGCGATGAATGGTAAAAGTGCTACGTCTGGATATGCCAACAACAGAAAGAAAAAAAATACACACTTAATAAAAGACAACACCAACTAATGATTTGTAACAATGTAGCTAAAATCATAATCCCCCCGAATCGGGATCACCCTCATATAACGAACGTTTTCTAAAGACAGAATGAAAATCGGTCTGCTCAATGTATTTTGTAAATAATTGATTCAAGATGTTCAACTCTTCTTCTGTGTAAATTGATTGAATGTGGTTATACAACCGGTCTTCAATCTGTTTTACCGCTGTGCATTTTTGTTTTCCTTGATTGCTAAGACGATATCTTCTTGCCCTTTGATCTTGTTCATCGGTCTTGCCTTCAACGAGCCCGTTTTTCACTAACGTGTTTACCAATCGTGAAGGACTGCCCGTTTCACAAATTAAATGGTGTCCAATTTCTTTAAGTGTGAGCATTGAGCGTTCATTTAACACGGTCAGTACTTCTGCTTGAGATGGTGTTAAATCTAATTCTTTCAATTGAACTGTTAGTTCACGATTGCCCGCCCGTTGCATCGCTAAAATATGATAACGAAATCGTTCTTCTTGTTGATAATGCACCGAATCCCTCACTTTCGTTACAGCGTTATCGTCATCGGCTTTATAGTAGGGTCGTGATTTGCAAATACATAATCGACTTGACTTGCTTGTTGTTGAACCCAGCGCAATGACTGTTTTGCTTGCTGATCATCGACCGTAATCCCCGGTACGACTAATTCTTCCCACGACTGAGGACAATAGCCTGTATCATTCACGAGCAGCATCGATGCACGACTTGTTTTCAGTAAAACGCTGAACATGCCTCGGCTATGACCCGGCGTATGGATGAGTCTAACACTGCCGTCACCAAACAGATCATAACTTCTACCGACAGGTCCTAGACCACTCTCTTCAAAATCAAACGTAATGAGCGATGCGCCTTTCCACATCGTCTTATTATAACGCATTCCTCGATTTGCAACCGTCCATTCCTCTGTGCTGACGAGTATAGATGATGCGTCTTGAACATGGCTTAAACCACTGACATGATCTGCATCAAGATGACTGAGCAATACGTAGTCGAGGTCTTTCGCACGGTACCCTCGAATTTGCAATAACTCAAGAATCGACTCACCTTCTGGCAAGACACCTTTAAACATAGAATGTGCTAATGTGCCCAAATGCTTTCGCTGATTCGTTCGAATCTCTTCATGCCACCCCGTATCAAGTAGTAGAAGGCCTTTTTGATGTTCAATTAAGTATGTAGAAACCGGTACCCATATTTTCCTCTTAGAACTTCTCAACCAACCGGTATACGGTGCTGGATGCCATCCCTTTTCTTTGAGTGCTAACGCTTGGTCAATTTGCACTTTACCAGAGTGCATAAGATGTACGTTCAATCAGTCTCACTCCCTTTTAGATGTTACGTCACTCAATTATAGATGACGCGTCATCTATAATGCAAAGAAAAACAGCCTCTCGTACCAAAGAGGCTGTCTTCCTTTCACCCAAAGGCATGTGGGATTTTTATATAGATCTAAAGGGGTCTTCTTCACAGTACAAAAATTCCCCCATAGATACAATAGAATTAACGAACACTAAACAAAAGATTGAAACTATTTACATTCACGCGGGGACAGACCCCCAGCGCGGTGACGCTTTACTCTACTGGGGGACAGTCCCCCAGCGCGGTGATGCTTTACATTACCGGGGGACTGTCCCCGTGCTTGGTTCGGTTATCGTCGTTGGTTTCGTCTTCGCTCAGTGCTTCAACTTCTTCTTCAATTTCTTCCTCGGTCGTTTCTACCGGTGGCGCGAAGAAGGTGCCGCCTGACACGTCTTTCACGTTGTGAACGACAACAAATGAATTCGGATCCACTTCTCGGATGAGGCGCTTTAGCATGAGCAATCGGTAGCTCGGTACAACGACATACAAAATGTAATGTTCTTTTTCTGTAAACGTCCCTGAACCGTTGAAATACGTCGCACTAGAAGTCATATTGACGGTGACACGCTTTGCAATCTCGCGATATTCTGGTGAAACAATCGTGACGGCTTTCTTCGCATCAAAACCACCAATCACGTAGTCGCTTGCGACTTTCCCAATAAACAAAGCAATGATCGTGTAGAGTGTATACAACGGTCCAATAATGAACACACCAGCAAATACGATTACGGCATCCATAATAAACGTTGTTAAAATTACATTCCACTCGTAACGTTGGGCGAGTAATCTGGCAATCGTTGACGTGCCGCCAATTGAGCTTCCTGCTTGAATGATAAACCCGAATCCAATCCCCATCGTGAGCCCGGCAAATATTGCAGCAACGAGAGGATCACCGAGAGGGGTCGTTACCATTCCCTCTGTTATAAAAATAAACAATGAGAGCAGCGGAACGTTAATCATCGTCTTCATGAACATGTTACGCGGTAAAAACTTATAGCTCACAAGTTGTAGCAAAATAAATGAAATAAACGTGATCACACCTGGGGACCATCCAAATGCGTAAAACAAAAGTAAGGCAATCCCCAATATCCCGCCATCGGCGATTTGGTTTGGCATGGCAAACACCGTGACAGAGAGCGCACAAAGCGCCGTCCCGAATAATACGAATATGGCTTGTTTCATATTGCACCTCCACCTAAAACAAGTGAAACTTTAGCGCCCTTTAAAGACGTTCGTTCGACCCGCTTGTTTTTCATAATATCGTTGTTCTTTTTGCTCCGTTTGAAACGTTTTCTGTGAAGGGTCATGCGCCTCAGTAAAACTCCCCCCACTCACATCCTTAACCGTGTGCACGACGGTAAACGCGTTCTCATCCACTTGTCGAACGATTTTCTTTAAGTAAAACAGACGTTGCTTAGGAATGGCAACATAGATTAAGTTTTCTTCTGAATTATCATGGTCGTTCGTCCCTTTCAAAATCGTCGTATGAGATCCGAGGCTTGTCCGAATCGCTTCTGCAACTTCCACCGTTTTCGGCGTGAAAATGTGAACAACCTTCTTTGACTCAAAGCCTTCAAGCACATAATCGGTCACTTTTTTTTCCGATGAACAACGCAAGTACCGTATACATCGTCATTAACGGTCCGATGATAAATACCCCTGAAAGTACAATGAGCGCATCTAATACGAAATTCGTCCCCGTTAGTTCCCAGCCAAACTTGTAATTGAGCATACGAGCAATCGTGGAGGTGCCTCCAGTCGTGCTTCCAGATCGAAAGATAAATCCAAAACCAATTCCAGAGAACAGACCTGTGAATAACGCAGCAAGCATAGGATCCGGAATGCTCTGACCTGTACCTTCAAATATGTAAATGAATAAAGAGAAAAGCGGGATTGTGACGAGCGATTTAATAATCATATCCCGTGGTAAATAGCGATAGCCAATTAATAGCGTGACTCCATTTGCAACGAGCGTTACGAGCGCCGGTGAGAGACCGAAACCATGATAAAGCAAAAGCGCCAACCCTGGAACGCCACCTTCTGCAAGATTGTTCGGCATCGCAAACAACGTGACAGATAAAGAGAAAAATAAAATTCCGGTAACGAGAAACACATAGTTTTTCAGCATAAAACAACCTACTTTCACAAAATCAACACAAGCACAGTTTATGATTCCCGTTTTCCCTGAGAAAAACACGTAAAAAACCGACAGGAACGAGATCCTGTCGGCTACATTGGGGATGAATCGTTACGGACATAAGAAAGTATCATCTCTTTAAGCATCTCTTGTTGCTTGTGCGGGGCAATGTCTTCTTCTAAAAACGTAATGGCAGACTTTAAAGTAATGTTGCTTCCGAACGTTCCATAACTGTTAACTGCGGTGATTATCGCCTCTTTTATCGGAATGTCACGGCGAAAAGTACCGTCTTCTGTTCCGTCGTCAACGAGTTGCATAACGAGGTCAGCGATGCGTTTTTGCGTCTCAATATACTCCTCAATCGTGTCCAGAGGCTCTTCTGAGAACGACGCATAACTTTCAAATGCTTCACGAAATGTTGCACTTTGAGTGAGTGTATCATCTTCTCGAATCGTTAATAAGTCAAAAATCTTTACGAGTCGCTCGAAAGCTGTCGTCTGTTGGTTCACAACGAACTCAAACGAGTGAATGTGCTTTTCAAGGTTGTAACTTGCAACGGCAACGATTAAGCGATCTTTCTTCGGAAAGTAACGAAATAACGTTGCAACGCCTATATCTGCTTTATCGGCAACTTCTTGCATTTGCACCCGATCAAACCCTCGCTCAAGAAAAAGCTTCTCAGCCGCTTGAACGATGCTTTCATAACGTCTCGTTTTATTTTGCATGCGTTTTCCGTTAGTGGTCATAATAATCTCCTTTACTACAAACGATACCTTATTGTAGAGTACAAAATTATTGCCTGAAGGGAAAGCAGAGGGTATAATTAAAATGATAGTTCAACTATCATAATTGTAATTAAGGAGGCTTTTTCAAATGAGACTTCAAAATAAAATTGCTTTGATTACAGGTGCCGGTAGCGGAATGGGTGAAGCAGAGGCCCTTCGTTTTGCTAAAGAAGGTGCAACGGTCATTGCCACAGACATTAATGAAGAAGCTGTAAAACAAGTTGTAAAAACAATCACTGCAGCAGGTGGCCAAGCTACTGCTTATAAACATAACGTCGCTTCACATGATGATTGGAAACAGATCATGGCAGATGTTAAAGATCAATTTGGCCGCCTTGATATTCTCGTCAATAACGCAGGCATTTCATTACCAACACCTTTTGAGCAACAAACGGAAGAAGATTGGTCAAGAACGTACGGAATTAACATCAACGGCGTTATGTTTGGGATGCAACAAGCGATCCCACTCATGGAGGAAAATGGTGGTTCAATCGTGAACATTTCATCCATCTCTGCATTAACAGGAATGGCTGGCGCTGGAGCGTACACAGCATCCAAAGGGGCTGTTCGCTCAATTACAAAGGCTGCAGCTGTTGATTATGGAAAGAAGAACATTCGCGTTAATTCCGTTCATCCAGGGTACATCGTTACACCGATGAGCGCCCCTTCCATGGAACAATATAAAGATTATTTCTTAACGCAAGTCGCATTACCGCAACTTGGAAATGCTGAAGAAGTCGCAAATGCTGTCCTCTTCCTCGCTTCTGATGAAGCAAATCACATCACCGGTATTGAACTGCCCGTAGATGGCGGCGTAACGGCAAAGTAAGTACTCAAAAAGAACGTTGTCTTCCCCGATAACGTTCTTTTACTGTTGCTAGTTGCCTTGTATGATGGGATTTTGATCCTTAATCGAGGTAAAACAAGAACATCCCATAACTGGTTTTATGGGATGATTTCATGCTTAAATTGATCAAAAATTATTGTAATCACCACATATACCACTGAGCTACCTAGCTTCTTCTCAGACCAAGGGGTTCCTCGATCATTTAAAGAACGTTGTCTCTTTTGACAACGTTCTTTTTACGTTCTCTTTTCAACGTGTACATGGTACGATACGCTTGACTGAACGATTGGATTAGGTGATTTTATGTCTAGACGAATTGTCGTTGCACTTTTAGCTGGAGTGAGCACACTACTCACGTTTATGATTCTGCGTTACTTCTCGATTGAGCTTACGACCCTTGAACATTGGCTACTTCTTGCCATCATTGTAGGGCTTGCTGTCTTGTTTGGCGCAAAACCTGCAAAGTAATTTTACATAGTAGAAAAGGATGAACACCGATGAATAACATCACAGCGTATTGGGATGAACGGGCACTTGGCTACTCTAAATCGAGTGTTGAAGAATTATCCGATGAAACGAAACACAAATGGCAACAGTATTTACTACACTACATCCCTGCCGGCCAGCGGTTGAAATGTCTCGACCTTGGTTGTGGACCTGGTTTTCTTGCCCTTTTACTTCAAGAGATGGGTCATGCGGTTTATGGTGTAGACGCATCTGATCGATGATCGAACATGCCAACGCAAATGCGCTGACAAAAGGATTAACGATTGATTTTTCTGTTATGGACGCTCAGTCGTTGCAATTTGACTCGGACACGTTTGACTTCATTGTCACTAGAAACGTGACGTGGAACCTTTCTTCACCGGAACAAGCATACGATGAATGGTTACGTGTATTGAAACCTGGCGGTCGCCTGCTCAACTTTGATGGCAACCATTATTTGCACCTTTTTGATGATCGCTATGCGAATTTTCGTAAATCAAATGCGTACGATGATCCTCATCAAACGGTACACCTTGAAGGAATTAATACGAATACCATTGAAGAAATTGCAAGGCATCAGCCTCTAAGTTCAGTCGAGCGACCTGAATGGGATCTCGCTTTCTTTCAAGATCAATCGGTGAAAATAATCGATGTACATACGACACCAATAACGTACACGAATGATGCCTTAAAAACCGAGACGATCATTGATCGCTTTCACCTTTGTATAGAAAAGTCTTAGACCGGCATGTTCACTCTCGCATGGTCAATAAATGCACGGAATAACGCTTGGCTGGAAGGACTATGCACATGGAATTCAGGATGCCATTGTACCGCTAGCACAAATTCGTGATCTCGATGACCAATCGCTTCAACAAGTCCATCGTCTGCGACCGCATAAGGCTCAAAGCCTTCTGCTAAGTTCTTAATGCCTTGATGATGATAACTATTAACCTTCAATGTGGTCGTTTGAACGATATGATATAGGGAAGAATTAGGATGAATAGACACTTGATGGATTGGACGATCATACGGTGGCTCTTGCTTATGTAGGATGGGTTCATCTTGCGCAATGTCCGTTGGGAGGTCTTGATAAAGGCTCCCACCTAAAGCAACATTCATCAGCTGCAGACCACGACAAATGCCGAAGGCAGGCTTATTCATGTTTAACACTTCATGGAATAGCGCATACTCTAATTCATCTTTCTCTTTACATACTTCACCACACAGATTGGTTTTCACTTCTCCATATAACGCCGGGTTCACATCGTGACCACCCGTAAAAAGAAAACCGTCATACATACTCGTTAGTTGCTGAATCGTAGCCTGATCATTCATAAAAGGTAAGACGACAGGGATGCCACCTGCAAGTTCAATGGCTTCCATGTATCCTGGAAGCATCCAATAGCTATTCTTTTCATAATCATAAAGTGGCGTAACTCCAATTACTGGTTTCGTCATCACTAGTACTCCTTTTTAGCTACAAGCATTTCACATTATTAGATAATTCACAAGAGTTGATCTGAAGATCATGAAACGAGGTGCTTTTGTTTTGAGATCCTTAAAACAGCGACCCCTTAAACGATATACCGTTGGCAAATTCCTATTGCTTTTGCTTCCGTTTTACATTGTGTTTATGATTTATGGCATTTATAAACCTTTGCCTGATGAGTCATTAAGCTATGATAGTGGGTGGCACGATGTATCCTCTGCACAACTTTTGCTGGATGAAACGTATACAAATCACGGGGCGACCGTTCATGACCATGTGATTTTTGAGAAAGTCGAGGAAATGATCAATGAAGCAGAGTCTTTCATTCTCGTTGATATGTTCCTTTTTAATGATGAATACCCCGCTGACCTGGACTTTCCTACACTTTCCAATTGGCTTAGTGCTCAACTAGCTTTAAAGAAACAAGAAAACCCTGATATGACCATTGTTGTTACGACAGATCGCATAAATAGTTTCTACGATAGTCGTGTTCCAGGGCATATAGAGTTTATGAGAAGTGTCGGTATTCATGTTGTCTGGACGGACATGTCAAAAGCTCCTGACTCTAACCCGATTTACTCCGGAGCTTGGCGTGCGTTTATGCAATGGTTTGGGACACCGGCGGGTGGGTATTTGCCGAGTCCATTTAGCTCGGAAGCCGAACCCGTTACGTTACGAGGGTACCTTGATCTGTTTAATTCAAAAGCAAATCATCGTAAAGTCGTGCTCACTGAACAAAGTGGACTCGTCACATCCGCAAACGCACACGATGCGAGTGCTTACCATTCAAACGTTGCCTTTTATGTAGAAGGGGAACTTGTTCACCATTTATTAGAAACAGAAAAAGCAGTCGCTCGTTTCTCTGGAGCAGAAGACGTGCTAGAAACGTTAGAGGCCAACCCAACAAATCAGAGTTCAGACGAAACTATTCAAGGTAAAGTCGTCACAGAGTATGCGATCAAAGCGGAAATTTTGCGCACCCTTCAAGAAAGTGGTGAAGGAAGCGAAGTCTGGCTTGGCTTGTTCTATCTCTCCGATCGTGATGTGATTAATGAATTGAAGGATGCTGCAGAGCGAGGCGCCATCGTTCGATTGATTTTAGATGGGAATAGCGAAGCGTTTGGGCATGAGAAAAACGGAGTACCCAACCGCCCTGTTGCAGATGAACTTGAGCGATCCCATTCGAACATTCAAGTTCGCTGGTACAATACGGACGGTGAACAATACCATACAAAAATGATGTACATTAAAAATGGTAATCAAGCCGTCGTTACTGGTGGTTCAGCTAACTTTACGAGGCGAAACTTAGATGACTACAACTTAGAAACAAACGTGATGTTTGCAGGATCTACTGACCATGAGATGATGCAACAACTAGATGAGTACTTCGTTCGTTTATGGAATAACGAAGAAGACCAGCAATACACTTTACCGTACGCTCATTACGGCGAACAACCCCAATGGAAATATTGGTTGTATCGAGTTCAAGAAAGCACTGGTTTATCAGCGTTTTAACCAGAATAAACGCGTTGCCTTCAAGAGAGGTGCAGACTTCAATGAACGTAGTCTGCACCGTTTACTCGTCGACTGGTCTTACCAACTTGCACAACAAGGAGAATTTATGTTACTAATTGCTTCTTACCTCATCGTTTTATTGTTACTTAGCGTTGTATTCGGCGTGTTTCTCCTCGCCTTAGGGTTTGCAGGTTCGTTAACGCCATTTCAACTCGTTATCGCCTTAAGCGTTGCACTCATCATGTCCTTTTTAACATTCAATTCTTATTTCCGTCGCATATGCCAGAATCCGATGTGCTTGAAGAGCTGAGGACTCGTAACTTCCATATTATGTTGCTCTTCGTAAGCCTTTGGTTAGCAACATGTAGCACCTTGCTCTCTTCATTGTTCGTTACCCCCTATCACATATGGATCTTTTATCTAACCCCTTTTCTCCTAACATTTGTCTGCCTTCTTCACGTCCGTTATGTTCTTCAGAAAAAAAATTCAATGCTCACTTGCTTTTCCAACGATCGTCTTTGTTGTTACCGTTACGTATACGGTACATCTATTCATCATTTATTTCAGAGAGCTCATGTGATGATGAAAGAGAGCTAAGAAACGAATCGCAGTTCCGATGCAAAACGGATCACTAAAAATAAAATCGTAAGTCCGAGTACGATAAAAAACAACGTTATTGTGTATGGCGCAAAGATCGCCCCAATCATAAGGAGTCCGCTAATGACAAATGCAAAAGAAAATGGGCGAATACTGTTATTCCACACTTTGGCTGAAAGTGTCTCTTCATGAATTTTAAACCGATGCAATTGATTTCCCATCACGCAGAATACGAGTCCAACACTGAATGGAACGATAACTAGCGGATCAAACCATAACCCAAGTACATACAAGTTCATTACGTGAAGAAGAACGAATAGTACAAAAACAATGCTCGCAATCACTATAGTTAAGCCTGAACAATAGCGATTGTACTGTTCGTGGTGTGTATTCAATCGATTTGTAAAGACATGCAACCCTACAACTCCGATCATAGTTGCCGGATAAACAAATGCATCGACTCCGCCACCGTGCAAACTGTAATAAATCACGCTACTTACAACACCAGCAATCGTTAGCAAAACCATTACGAACATCATAACTATTCCTCCTTATTAAATTTCATCAACCACCTTACGACTTCTTGGAACACGGTCGTATTAAGTGAATACAACACATACTGCCCTTGCTTTTTGGCATACACTAACTCCGCTTGCTTTAAAAGCGTGAGGTGTTGAGAAATACCCGCTTTACTTATCGTAAACTGATCGGCAATCTCTCCTGCTGTAAGATCCTTCTCATGAAGCAGATCCAAGATCTTCCTGCGATTCTCATCAGAAAGCGCCTTATACACATCATTGTTTAGCATAATTCTCTCCTACGAACATTCATTCATTTAAGTATTTAAGTAATTACTTAAATACAAACATAACAATCCATATTTTTCAAGTCCAATAAAAAGCCAGAATCGATGGTTTGTCGATTCTGGCTTTTTCGCTTATGCCTCTGTGCTTTCTTCCTTGTTTGCTTCTTTGCTTGCTTTTCTCTTAATTACCTTTTTCGATACGTATATTCCGACTTCGTACAAGATAATAAACGGAATTACCACAAGAATGGTGTAAAGAAATCTGGTGGTGTAATTAACGTTGAAATGACTAAGAGGAAGAAGTACGCATATTTTCTTGATTTTGCAAAGGTCTCTGGTTCAACAATACCTAAAGACGTTAAAGCCATAATGATTAACGGCAATTGAAAAACAAAACCTATTGGGATCGTCGTCATCATGAGAAATGAAAAGTACTCAGACGCTGTGATCATCATGTTAAAATGCATTTCACCTAACTCAATAAAGAACATAAACGCAATCGGATGGATGACAAAATAACCAAACGAGAGTCCTAAGACGAAGCAAAGAAATACAGCAGGTATGTAGTTGAACATCAACTTAGACTCACGGTCACTTAACGCAGGTTTAACAAATCGCCATGCTTCAAAAACGATGTATGGCAGTGATAAACCAACACTAAGTATTCCAGACAAATAAAAATACAATTTAATGGCATCTAGCGGACCGAGCATAACGAGCTCAAAGTCACCGACTAAGATATCCATGTAAAATCGCAACAATATAAACATGGTAATAAAAAGTAATGAAAAAATGATGAGTGTTCGAATGACAGCTCCTCGTAACACGGAGATATGATCCAATGTTGGCTGTCGATCCATTTCCTCAGTTGTTGTTCCACTCATGGCAACAGACCTGTTACTAATAACGCGTAAAAAGCCTCTTTCGTAACTCCGAGAGACATTCTTCGCTTTGAAACTGTTACTAGTAACAGTTTCACCTCGCTTTCTTATGTTGATCATTACGAGCGCTTTTTGATAGGTTCCCTTCAGCATGAGCATCCATTAAGGTTCAATCCACTTTCATTTAATCAACCGTGTTTATGACCAATGCTTCTGTTCGACTCGTATCGTTTCTTAAGTAGACTATTGTGACTTGCCCCTTAAATTAGTTGTATGTATTCGTTCAAACGAAAAAAAGTTAACGTCGTTACATGCTATGAAAATATAATAGATTGAACATGAACCCCAACTATTAAATATAGCGATACTCCATCCATCTGTCTATACTTATCTTCTTTAATTTCATGCTAAATACGAGGAAAAGCTGAGAACAAAGTTCTCAGCAATTAATCTTTCTTTTGATCATCATGAGCAATCGTCGTAACTTGAGCATCTTTCGGTACGTTCTGTTCAGACGTAGGCTCTTCATCATCCATTAACTTGTTCGTTGTCTTCTTAAATTCTGAAATCGTTTGCCCAAACGCTCCTCCGATTTCTGGTAACTTCTTCGGCCCAAAGATCAACAATGCTAATAGTAGAATAAGAATTAAACTCGGAATTCCGATGTTTAATGGACTCATACTCGTTCCTCCTTAATTATCGTCTTCAACTAATAGCCTTGGGTCATCGATATAATCAAGAATGCCTTCTGCTGCTCGATAAGCAAGCGCTGCAACGGTTGGCGTCGGATTATTTCCTCCATTATGTGAAAACGTAGACGCTCCTGCAACGAACAAATTCTCACAATCCCATACTTGAGAGTAGTTGTTCACAACAGATGTTTCACTAGAAGCCCCCATAATCGTTCCACCGGTATTATGAGTCGTCTGATACGGGACGATATCATAATCTCCAGTCGCATGGTTTACTTCTTCAACGATGTCCGCACCCATTTGTTCCATAATTTCCATCGCTCGTTCAGCTTGATACTTTGCTAGGTTACGATCTTGGTCTGTGAAATTGTACGTAACTCGAAGCAACGGATCACCGTTCTCATCCGTATACGTTGGATCTAAATCTAAATAATTATATCGATATGGTAAGCTCGCACCTTGGCTTTGTATGTGCAATTGTCGGTAAAAATAGTGTGTTGATGCTTCTTTGAACTCTTTACCCCAAGACTTCGTCCCTTCTGGAACCGGGTTCGTATCAATCGGACGATTCCCCGTTTGGTGCAACCCTAAGACCCCACCGTGGATAAAGTCCAGATCCGAATGATCAAAATTGTCCGCATTAAAGTCTTCTACTCCACCACCGAGAGCGCCTGCTCCCGCATAAAGATTAAACTTCTTATCTTCGAAAAAAAACCATCTGCTCCTGAAATGATCTGATAGCAATAATGCTTCCCTACCACGCCTTCTTCCGTTTCAGGGTCATACGGTTGACCAATTCCTGATTGCAACAGCAAGCGCGTATTGTTCATTACGTAAGTCGTAATAATCACGATATCAGCAGGTTGAAAATACTCTTGATCGTCGGTTCCATCAATATAGTAAACACCTGTCGCAACACCATCTTCATGGGCGATCTCACGTACGTTAGCATGGGTCTTAATCTCGAAGTTCCCTGTCTTTAAAGCCGTCGGAATTACCGTAATCAATGGATCAGACTTCGCTTGATAATCACAGCCGAACCGTTCACAAAATGAGCAATATTGACATTGATAAATCGTCTGTCCATCAGGGTTCGTGTAATTCTCTGAAAGGTTTGCTGATGGTCGTTGATGTGGATGCAAGCCAAGCTCGCTAGATGCTTCTTTGAACAATCGAATGGCTGGGGATTCTTTCATCGGTGGCGTTGGGTACTCTTCTGACATTTCAGGAGTCACTTCGTTTTGTTCTCCGGAAATACCCGCCATCTTCTCCCACTTCGTATAGTAAGGTTCGATCTCCTCGTATGTAATGCCCCAATCTTGAATCGTAATGTCCTCGTCTACTTTTCCTTCACCGTATTGCTCTAACGTCATCGTCTGGATCTGGAAATCATATGGGAAGAACCGTGGTGCTTGTCCATTCCAGTGGATTCCAGCGCCACCAACGTCTGTACCGAGCAAGTATGAACCGAGTTGTCTCATCGGTAATGCGGTCATGTCTGTTGTGTTGCGAATCGTTTGCGTTTCTTTCGAAAGGTCTTGCATTAATTCATGATCAAGTGCGTATCGTAGTTCGTCTTTTTGCATAATAAAATCATCAGGTGTACGCTCTCCACCGCGTTCAAGGCCAATGACTTCAATCCCAGCTTTCGTAAGCTCTGAAGCTATAATTCCTCCTGCCCAACCGACGCCAACAACAACCGCTTGTTTTTAGGTAATTCTATCGCCATATGTCTCAGTCCTTTTTACGTATGATGGTCGTGTAAGCTTACTGGTTCAATATCATGGAATTCTTCATCTTCAATGATGTCCATGTTATTCATTAACCCACCTGGTACTGTTTCATTCTCCAACCGTCCATGTTTAAGTTCCCACCATATACTGGGTCAGAATAAACACCACGGAGCGTTGCCTTTCTTAGAAGCTCAAAAAAACTGAGAAGAACTCATGCCTCTCATTTCTACATCTCCAGATTCAAAGCTCTCAAGAATCTCATCTTGTTGCTCGTCCGTTAAATCGTAATAAGCTTCGCCTTCAAAGTTCGCTTTTGCTTGATTTTGAATGAGACGAACACCTTTCAAAAATGCATCGCGACGATTAAGAGCCGACTGGTTTCCTTGTGTCTCTGCACCATCTTCAAACGGACCATCCATATATTCACGTGCATTGAATCCCCATGAGCCAGCGAGTTGCCGATCAATAAAATACGGAACTGCTAAAGATACGGCTCCTGGACCAATCTCATCTTCAGGGAAAATTCGCTCGACTGCTGCACTAAGTACTCGAAAATCTTCTTGTCGCTTAAAAAAAACATTCGGGCTCTCATATAATCGTCACTTGAACCGTGATCATGATCACCATTACCGTTCTCTGATGCTGTCTGTGTACTTGACGATGGGTTTATGAGAAAGCTTCCGAGCAACGTACCGCCGACTAATCCACCGACTGCGAAACTACCGTTTCGAATAAATTCTCGTCTCGTGAGCCCTTCTGACTTCTTTTCTTCTGACATCGTCATCCCCTCCTTTTATATCTATAGCCTTAATCTAGCCTTCGTTTTAAGGTGAGAGCGTATCCGTTTTCATATAAGAGTAGATCAATTGGTAGAATTAAGATTAAGACAATGACTATATACCCTATTTATAGTGAAATTAAACTAAAGATGTTTAAAAGGTAGTACTACATTTTATCATGAAAGCTGTACTTTTTTTACTAGCCACTCCTATCAAAGATGCACATATTGAACAATACGCGTTGTTACGTTTCTACGTTTACGTTTCTCCAATTAATGGAATAAGGGTATTACGAACTACAAACAACTTTGGATAATTCTTATTATTCAATACAAAGCGTCTCATTTTGGGAGGTTCGCACGTGCAAAAACGTTTTGTGTTTTCATTGGTCGTCGTTGCACTATTGGCTGGCTGTTCTCAAATTTTACAGAAAAGTGATGAGGGAGAGTTTTGGGAAGTGGAGTTTCAAGCGGACCAAACGGTTGATGCTGAAGAGACTAGCACCATTACGCTAACGTATTTAGAGGATCCTGAAGACGTTGTTGAATTTAGCTTTGACTCAAGTACGGGTAGTGCGGTTCATGGCGCTTCCTTACATGGAAGCGGAACGTTCTCATCCGGAAGCGAGTGCTCAGGGTGTATGCAAACCCCTGATCAACCGATTGAGGTCGATATTCGTTGGTTAACTGCTGAAGGTAATGAATTCGAAGAATCGTTCAACCTTGATTAATGGGATTTTCTCTTACGTTACTTCTACATTTCGGAGGTGTAAAGATGAGTCATTTTAAAAAAAGGAATGAGGCATTCAAGATATCGCACAGTGCTCTTAAGTATTACGGCAATGCCAGTGATTGCTGTTTTAGGTTTCCTTGATGTCATACCAGTCTCCAATACGCTAGCTTGGTTAGCCCTCGCTGCGTTCATCGTTGGTTTAATCGTCTTCTTCGTTTCATTTAACGGTAAGCAATCTGCAGACTCTAAAGGCTGAATGCCTCTTATGATTACTAGAAGGTGGTGGTATCCATTAAGAAAAAAAATACGTGCTTTACTTCGGACTCGCATTCATCGGTACACTGATCGGCATCGCCATATCTCAATTAGTCTTTACTTAACGCCAAAGCACAATTTGGCGTTTTTAATTTGCATTTTTATAACCGTTCAACATATTTCTTTTCATAGTTTTTATGCCTTTTAGTAACGAATGTTTTATCACTCACTTCCTCCTGGAATGCTTAAGTTATATGGTATCCAGGATTTCATTCGCTAATTTACAATCCCATAAAGCATGACAACCTTTTAACAATAGTGAAAAAAATTTAATTGACAATCGTTATCAGTCGCTATACACTGGCTGAGAATGATTATCATTTTCGAATTCATTGCTGTCATTCGCAATTACATACACAAAGGGGTTTCGATTAATATGAAACGTTCTCATCTTTTATTCTCATCCGCTTTACTCTCACTTGCTTTAGTCGCTTGTTCAGATGAATCGAGCGATACGACATCTGCAACAACATCTGATGATGAAGGAGAAGAAGTTGCTACACCTGAAGAAAGTTCTGATGAACAAATTGTCATTGAGCATGCCTTTGGAGAAACGGTTTTGGACGAAAAACCTGAGCGAGTTGCTACAGTTCAATGGGGAAATCAAGACATTGCCCTCGCATTAGGGGTTGAGCCGGTAGGTTTCTCAGCCGCAAACTATGGGGTTCAAGACGACAGTGGTCTTCTGCCGTGGACGAAAGATCAGCTTGATGAACTTGGTGTTACCGATCCTAATATTTATCAAGATACAGATGGTTTAGACTTTGAAGCGATCTCTGACTCTAACCCTGATGTTATTCTTGCTAGTTATTCTGGAATTACACAAGAAGATTATGATTTACTTACACAAATTGCTCCAGTTGTTGCCTACCCTACCACGCCTTGGACAACACCTTGGAGAGAACAAGTGCTCATGAACGCTGAAGGTATGGGGATGAAAGCCGAAGGTGAGCAATTGATTGAAGATACAGAAGCAACGATCGATGAAGCGCTTGAAGATATCCAGAAATTGAAGGAAAAAGTGTTGTTTGGGTCAACTTCTCTGCAGACGATCTATCGAATCTACACTTATACACACCTGCTGATACACGTGTTTCGTTCTTAAAAGAGGAATTAGGCTTAAGTACACCTGAAGACGTTGAAGCGATGATTGAAAATAAAGATGAATTTTACCTTAGTTTAAGTGCAGAAAATGCCGACGTGCTAAATGATGCTGACATTATTATCGGTTATGGCGATGAAGACTTGTATGAAGCTGTAAAAGCCGATTCAAGACTCGGTCAAATCCCTGCCGTTGAACGAGGATCTGTCGTGATGGTCGGCAATGCAACACCACTCGCTGCCGCTGGTACTCCGAATCCACTTTCAATTGAATACACGATTGAAGAATATGTAGAACTTCTTGGAGACGCAGTCGAAAAAGTTGATGAGTAATTCCCGTATTTCAACGCAAGAAAATCACGTATTTGTTCCAAAAAGGTTAACGAAAACGATTGTGATTTCCATTGTATTGCTTTTCATCGTCAGTGTTCTCTCCCTTGCTTTTGGTTCTCGTTTCGTGACTTGGAATGAACTTATAACAGGGCTCTTTTATCCTGAACAAGATTCGTACGGGGCAAGCGTCGTTCGCGAGCGCATTCCCCGTACGGTTTTTGCTCTATTTTGTGGTGCTGCACTCGGCGTGTCTGGTGCACTTATGCAAGCGATCACCCGTAACCCGATTGCTGATCCGAGTATTTTAGGCGTCAATACAGGTGCTGCACTGTTTGTTGTTAGTGGTTTAGCTTTTTTTTAATATTAGTACTGCCAGTGAATACATTTGGTTTGCCATCGTAGGAGCGATACTAACTGCCATCTTCGTCTATGCGATTGGATCCCTTGGACGGACCGGTGCAACACCGTTAAAGCTCGTCTTAGCCGGTGCAGCCACAAGTGCAGCTCTGTCATCGCTCGTAAGCGCCGTATTAATCCCTCGAACCGATGTAATGGATCAATTCCGTTTCTGGCAAGTAGGAGCTTAGGATCCGCAAGCTGGAATGCAATTCTTACGTTTTTGCCGTTCCTTATTGTTGGCGTCATACTCGCAATCTGTACTGCACCTGCGCTAAATGCGCTTGCACTCGGTGATGATGTGGCAAAAAGTCAAGGTGTACAGCTCACGACGTTGCGCATTTTCTCTGCGTTTGCAGGTGTTGTGTTATGCGCAGTCGCAACGGCCCTAGCCGGTCCCATTGGCTTTATTGGGTTACTTGCCACCCACCTTGTTCGCTTATTGCTCGGCCCCGATTTACGCATTGTCATCCCAATGGCCGCCATTGCTGGTGCGGTGGTTTTAACGCTTGCTGACGTTGTTGGCCGTGTGATCGGAAGTCCTGGTGAACTTGAAGTTGGCATCGTTACCGCTCTAATTGGAGCTCCATTACTAATCTACTTAGCGATTAAATTGAAAGTGCGTTCACTATGACTACAAATTCTCTTATTACAATTAAACGCGGTCGTCAAAAAAAGACAACGTCGCTGGTTACTCGTTAACCTTCTATTAATCCTTACAGCTATGATTCTTTGTGTTGCCATGTTGTTGCTCGGAAATACGTTTCACCACCCAGCTGATGTATTTCGAGCTCTTACTGGTGAAACTGTTGAAGGCGTATCATTCGCTGTAAACAACATTCGTTTACCACGGATGCTCGCTGGCTTGCTTGCCGGGATTGCATTTGGCATTGCCGGTAATACATTCCAAACGATGTTACGTAATCCGCTAGCGAACCCTGAAATCCTTGGAATTACAGCGGGATCAAGTGTCGCTGCACTATTTTGCATTTTAATCTTGCAAACGAGCCAAACCGTTACATCGTTTAGTGCTGTAATCGCGGGGTTACTTACCGTTATTGTTATTTATTTTCTTTCACGAAGTGGCTCGTTTTCCATCGGTCGACTGATCTTAGTCGGAATTGGGATTCAAGCGATGTTGAGTGCGGTTATTTCTTATTTACTTATGGTTGGAGGCCATCAAGATCTTCCTTCTGCTCTTCGCTGGCTAAGCGGAAGTCTTAATGGTGTACAAATGAATAGCCTTGCTCCACTCGTCCTCATTGTCATGATCTTTTTACCGATCATTATCTTCTTAGGACGCCACCTTCAATTGTTAGAGCTTGGTGAACAAGCAGCGATTTCACTAGGGCTTCGAACGGACCTAACGCGCGTTCTACTTATCGTTAGTTCCGTATGCATGATTGCGTTTGCTACGTCTGTTACAGGACCCATTGCTTTCGTTGCTTTCTTGGCAGGACCGATTGCGAAACGCATTGCTGGCGTCGGGTATTCAAATGTTCTGCCCGCTGGACTTGTAGGTGCGAATTTAGTTCTTGCCGCGGACTTGATTGGTCAATTTGCATTTGACGTACGCTTTCCAGTTGGGATTATTACAGGAATTCTTGGTGCGCCATTCTTGCTATATTTATTGATTCGCATGAACCGAAGGGGAAGTTTATGATAAAACCGAAGCATGATTTTCAAGCAGAAGAAATTGTCGCAGGCTACGATCAGAAGACGATTCTAAACAACGTAAGTATTGCAATTCCGAGTCATAAGATCAACGTAATTATCGGTGCAAATGCGTGTGGGAAATCGACCCTGTTAAAAACGATGGCCAGACTGTTAAAACCAGACACAGGAGCGGTTACGTTAGATGGGAAGTCCATTCACCAAATGCCCTCTAAAAAACTCGCGAAACTGTTAGGCTTACTGCCGCAATCTCCGATTGTCCCTGAAGGGATTACGGTAACAGACCTTGTCGGCAGAGGACGTTACCCTCATCAATCGTTTTTTAAAGGGTGGTCAAAAGAAGATTATGCCGCAGTCGCTGAAGCGATGGATATGATGCAAATTACAGAACTTGCAAATCGGAATATCGATGAGTTGTCTGGCGGGCAACGTCAACGGGTCTGGATTGCCATGGCACTTACTCAACAAACGGATATTCTCTTTCTCGATGAACCAACAACGTATCTCGACATTACGTATCAAGTCGAGATTCTTGATCTCTTGACCGACCTGAATAAAAAGTACGGAACGACGATCGTGATGGTGTTACATGACATTAACCTCACTGCTCGTTATGCGGATTATATCTTCGCATTACGCTCCGGTCAGCTTATAGCAGAAGGAACACCAACGGATGTGATTACGAGTAAACGAGTGGAAGAGATCTTTGATATGAAAAGCGAAGTAATTCTAGATCCAGTATCAAAGACCCCACTCGTCGTTCCAATTGGAAGACATCATCAGAATACGTAATGATAAACACACCAAAGAAGCAGGTACCCTCCAAGTACCTGCTTCTTTGGTGTGTTTGACGTGGTTACTCGAAGGTGATTTTCTGTCAAGTTATATTTAACACTTCATGATGAAACTGAGAACTTATTTTGTATCTATTTTTATAAAAAATTTGTAAATGGGATTATCTGTTCAATTGCAAGATGGACCAATTCACGAAGATAGGCACAATCTTTATTGTTACGGATTAGCGCCCGTTAATTGAAAAGCAGCATTCATCGTCAACAAAGAACATAAATTACATGAAAGATCGACTATTTTCGTATATTAAGCTAATGATAGTTCTTCTATTGTAATGTGCAATGTGTTGAGCTAAACCCTCCTAGAAACTTCCAAACCCGAAGCGACCATTGCCACCTTCGGTGCCGAAACCAATGAAAAGCGATCTAGATCGCGGATCTCCTAGAACTCCCCCGATCCCTAACCAACCGTAGATCTGATATCCACGGGCACATCAAACTTCTACACAATCTCTATCCGAGCTTCACGACGTGTGCGGTACACGAATAGAATTGCTGCGAGTAGTAAAACGCCTGCACTCAGGAAAAATGGAAGTGCCCGAGGCTCGGTTACGACGAACACAAAGCTTACGATGCCTCGTAAGGCGAAGATGATAAACAGCAATGTACCTGGCACAAGCAGACCGAGCAATGACAAGTAGCTGCCCGCAAATCGGGAAACGATACTTGTCATGATGACCATGAGCACGACGATGCTATAGACAATTGCAACGGAGACGAGCATGTACGCTTGAAAGGAAAGGTCATACCAGAAGAATGCCGGAGACATGAACGAGTTTATGCTTGCTTCCCAGAACAAGGTCGTGCCATTTAGCACCACATACCCGGCAAATAAAATTCCGAGAATGAGTGTCGCGAGCAATAGGCCGACAAATAGAGCTGCCCACAGTTTCACGCTGAATACTCGCCTTCCTTTTTTTTGTGACGTACTGAAGCGGCCGCACATGATGGTCTCGGTAAAAAGCTGGGCTAATGAATACGACAATCGCGACTAGGACGAGCATGCTCCCGTTAAAGAGCAACGAATGAAAATTATCCATCACTTGTGCGGGTAAGATTGTACGATGTTCGCCTCGTGCATCACTTTCGGCAATTCGTTCATTGGCTGCTGCTGTGTAGGAAGGATCTTCGGTGTCGGAGTGGTACTGGTCAAGAATACTTCGTTCCATCTGGATGTACCAAAACAGCCCGTCCGCACTATCCATGAGCGTGTTTCGGAGCTCCGGCAGTTCTCGTTCGTCGATGTCACTGGCAAACAACTCATCGTATGTGTTAACGTCCAGGTCAATTGCATCGGGATGATTGGCGATGAACGTGTCTGCCGCGGCTAGCTGCTGTTCGTGATGCTCGGCAAATTCAGCCATGTTCGTCTCAGTCACCTCGACCCCGTATTCGTGCACGAGATTCTCAGCTGTTTCGTAATAATACGCATCACTTCCGTTAGGAAAGTGTTGAAAATGGAATTCAATATTCATGATATAAAGAATGGCAGCGATCGGGAGGAAGAGAAGCCACATCCGCCATTGCAACAGGCGGCGAACTTCTTTTATGAATACTCGCATCGTGTTCTTCCTTTCTGTTAATGAATCGATTGTTTGTTGAAGCTTCGAAACGCTCCGGCGACCATAACCGAGGCAACCCCGCTCCAAACGAGAAGTGTAACGACCTCATACGTTTTTGCTGCAGTGAGCGGTGCGGTAACCGTGAACCACATGTGAGGGTTCATGATGAGCGTCACGGGCGTATACATTCCGTAAAACAGGAAATTGGAACCAGCCGGGGTGAGTAATGGGAGCATCACGAAGCCACCAGCGCCGATCAAGACAACGAAAAAGACGGCATAGCTATTACGTATGAACACACTCGTAAAAAAAGACGATTTGCACGAAGGTTAAAAGCACCGTGTACGTGACGATCAAGGCGCCGATTAGAAACGTCAACATCGTCAGCGGCCACCACGTCAAATACGGAAGCGGTCCATCCATATTGAAATACGAGCTCACATACGTATTCCACATTCCAGAGAAGGAGTTTGTGGAGAAGAAGACCGTTAAAGAAATGGCCAACACCGCTGTAATGATGAGAAAACTGCTGGCGTTCACTGCTAACCATTTCGTGAACAGCAAACGGCGACCCCGCGCAGTGCTATATATGTGCTGTGCAGTACCGTACGCGTGCTCGTAATTCACACTATGTGCAGTGAGCAATGTGAGGATGATTGAAAGCCCAATTAACGAGTAACGAAAGACGTGTTCATAAAGGGTTGCATGGGTTTGCTGACCGAGATAGAAGACGGTTTTGTTTTCTTCTTGATGGAGAAGTGCATCGTAACGCTCACTGTAGGCAGCGTACTGGTTGTGCATCCATTCGGTTTGATTTCCTTCGAGTGCGTATTGATCAATCGCCTCTTCGGCGAGACCGTCCATCGTAATTTGCTCATATTCCTCATAGATGAGTTGTGCTTCTTCGACATAGGCTTCGCGAACGGCAAGCTCGATGAGTTCTATGGCAAGCGGGTCCGTAATGTCGATGCCGTGAGCCACCTGATCGCTCGCCGAAGAAATGGTTTTGTTGTTCGTTTCATTAAAAGCTGTTAACCGCTCTTCATTGTCAGCGGCAACATCAAACACCCAATTCTCATCGAGCACATGCCCGTAGTTTTCCACAAGTGATGTTGTTGCGTTTCTTTCGGCGGCAGACGTGTCGTACCAGGCAGAAGAGATGACGAAAACGTTGAGTAAAATAAGCAGAGCGATAAGTGACAGAAGAACGGGGGAGCGCAACAATTTCCGGAGTTCATAACCGAATACGTTCATTGCCGCTCGTCCTGATACACCGTTAAGAACACATCTTCAAGCTGAGGGGATACCGCTTCCCAGTCTCGTTCGACTGGGGCGGTTGTGTGAAAACGTACGCGCACGTGCGCGTTTTCCTGTCGTTCTCCAAGAATCACATACGTTTCCCGAAACCGCTCCATCTCTTCATGGGCGACCAACGTTTCATACACCTCTCCTTGGATGCTGTTACAAAGCGTATCGATGGAGTCTTTATACAGGAGTTGCCGGTCTTTAATCATGACGATTTCATTGGCGATCGATTCCACGTCAGCGACGATGTGCGTACTTAAAATAATGGTGCGCTCTTTAGAGAGCCGGGACAACAAGTTGCGAAACCGTGCGCGCTCTTTCGGATCAAGGCCGGCGGTCGGTTCATCAAGGATGAGCAATTGTGGGTCATTCAAAAGCGCTTGGGCAATGCCGACCCGTTGAATCATGCCTCCGGAAAATCGCTTCATTTTTTTTATGAGCGACTTCCGTGAGTGCAACCGTTTCTAACAGTTCCTCAACTTTGACTTTCGTTTTTTTATAGTCGAGCCCTTTTAATGCAGCAATATAGTGCAAATAACGCGTCGGTGTATCATTTTTATAGTAGCCAAACTGTTGGGGCAGATAACCGATCACATCGCGATACGTCGCGCCCATCCCATAAATGTCCTTACCGTTATAACGAATGCTACCACTCGTTGGAAACAATAATGTGGCCATCATTTTGATGAATGTCGTTTTGCCTGCACCATTTGGCGCAAGCAACCCATATACACCTGTATCAAATTCAAGTGAGAGCTCCTTTAGTACAGTAGATGTACCGTACGTTTTCGTGACATTCTCAATCGTTAACACTAGACCTCACCCTTTTGTTTTGTATCGTCAAAAAGAATCTGAATTTGTGAATAAAAATAAGAAAAGGCAGCGATGGCAAGAACAGTGTATACACCCGTAGGAATCATTTGAACGATACCTTCAAGGGGCACTCCTGGCACTAAGTACAAGCCAATGGTCATGGTGATCCATAGAGTTGGAAACCCCCAATGCCAAAGCCACTTTTTCTGAATAGTCGTCATCAACGTCAAGTAGATTGAAGCAAATAAAAATAGGCCACTACAGGCGACAGCTAACCCTTGTAGTACGGGGATGTGTACACCAAGCACATTCGCAAAGGCAACAAAAAAAGGTGATGCCAATGAGAGAAGAAACCGCAATGACGAGTGTGCGTAAAGCAGTGAGTTGCACGAGATTGAAATGCGTTGCTTGTTCGACTTCAATGCCAGGTTGCTCCATTTTTAACACGACGAACAGGAGCATATGAGCATAGAAGTAGAAAGGGGTCCCCATGAACAGCAAACTAAGGGTCGGGACGGTATACGTCGCGCTCGCTTCTTGCATCAAAGCAAACAATACAGCGACGAGCGGCATGAACAATAGGACAGATAAGACGAGAAACATCGCTTCGCGTCCATCATAGAACAGATGGCGGAAACCAATCATTCGATACAATTTGAACAGCCGCCGATAAAACCGATCATTGTCACTCATGCCTTTTCTGACAATGGTTTGAATCTCCTGTTCGTTTCTGTGCTCATTGGTCATGATCATCTACCTCCCAAGCGTCCTTTATTCGTTTGAGCGACGTATAATACTTCGTTTTAATCGTTGATTCTGGAATGTTCATCTTATCTGCCAGATCGACAAACCGTTCTCCTTGTAGCAGTTTCCCTCGCACGATCTGTTGCTCAGACTCTTTGAATGTTTGCAAAAATTCAAGAATCCGCTCCACCTCAAATGAACGAAACAGTTGCTCTGTGAAATCCTCACTTTGGCGATCATCAACGTCAATCGCACGTGTTTTCTTCGCCTGTTGATACGCTTTTGAGCGAAAATAATCAATCACTCGGTGGGAAGCAATTGTATAAAGCCACGTACGAAAGCTTGCCTTTCTTTCATCGAATGAACGGATCGACTCTAGCATATGGATAAATATTTCTTGAGTAAGGTCTCTTGCAAGCTCCTCATCGGAAACCTTCGATTTTACATACCCGAGTAGATCGGTATAATACACCGAGACGAGCTCATTCGCCGCGTCATGATGCCCTTTTTTTACGTATTCTCTTAATGAGCTTTCTTTCACGCGACAAAATTCTCACCCTACCTTTTGCTTCTCCTAATCTTATATTCGTAATCTAGCGACAAATTGTTTGCGTTTTCTATAAAAAAATTATTGGGTTGGGGGGCGAGAGAGGGGCGGTCTATGAAATAGTGAAAATCTGCTTCTTAAAATAGGTTCCCACAACGATTGGGTTGGAGTTTCGAGTTGACGATGTTTTCTAAAGCTGGGCATAGAAAAGTCGACATAAAAAGAGGCAGCGTGTCCGGGTCCCTTTTTAAGTGACCGTTCACCCTGCAAATGGGTCATTATTACACCAAAACCACCAAAAAGTTAGTTTGTAACTCTAACTTTTTGGTGTGGCACAAAACAGAAAACGCTTTCATTGAAATACTTGATTCTAATAGCCATTTAGTTATCCTTCTTTATTCTTTACAGTTGTTGAGTCCTGTTCTTACTTCTTCATTACCGTAACAAGAAGTTCTACAATGTACCATTTTGCTCAATGGCAGTGCACACATAAAAAAGCACAACCCTTATTACAGGATTGCGCCCTTTAACCGAAAAGGTTAATATCTATGCGAAGGTCGAAAAAAATACCGCCCATTCGACAGCTAGTTTAATCGCTTATGCTGTCTTTTTTTTATTTCGTAGTGTATTAAACTCTGCCCATAAAAACATCAGAATTGCCACTACTAGAGCTATGATCGCACCTGTATGGAACATTTCTACTCCCATTATCCCCAATAAACGCTCAAACTGATCTTCGCCCATAGTTTGGACTGGATCAAAGTTTGCTCCGTAAATAACAGTGAGCATGTATGGCGTAACCCACAAGAGTGTAGCAATAATAAAAAAAATCGATGCTAAAAAGTACCTTCCCACATTAACCCTCCATTTCCAGTAATAACAGTAAATTTAGAATTATTACCCATTATTGTAAATTCCCTGTAAATAAGGTGAGTAAACGAGCTTCCCGTTTAATGCATATCCCCCATTCACGTTTTGGGTTGACGGGAAAAGCGCAATTATCTTAGTAAACATCGCTGACTAAATTCCTTATATTATCTAATTAGTAAGTTTATTCTTATTATTTTTAGGAAATAGGTTGTGTAGCGAGGTAATTATAAAGTCTTAATTTAGGGTGATTGAATGAAAAGTGTTATTTTAGGTTCAACGTTAATTCTGTCTAGTATTATTATGTATGTGGTGCTATTAGGGACTACAGGAAGTGCATTTTTAGTGGATCGTGATACCCTCGGACGTGAATTTATAACCATGCATTTATGGGATCTTTACGCTTTAGAAATGATTGGAGCAATTATTTCCTTAGTTATAGGAATTGCACTAATAATTTTTGGGTTTATTAAAGGTAATAGAACAGACGCTACTGACTAATCTTTTCGGCGCCTGGTTTCGATCAACCGTTCCTCAACTAATGAATACTCCCAATTTCGAATACCAAAAATGACTTAGCTATTTAAAGATCATAAGCACCTACTACTTTGTTTAGCAGTGTTCCATTAAATGGCCCCTCACAAAGATAAGCGCAACCCTTATTACAGGATTGCGCTCGATAATTGAAAAAGGATGTTTCTTCTATTTAGCTTGATAACTGGGTCATAACAACCCTCCAAAGTAATCACTTGAAGAAGTAACTACTTTGGAGGGAGCATATTATACGCTACACTATGTGTTTATAATATTTTATTCTTTTATGATTGACACAGAAGAACCAGTCCACTCTTCTTGAACATTAAAGTTTACAACTGCATCTTCATCAGGACCTACTTCAATTTGTAAAGGTTCAATTAAGTACTCTTCTACAAGATAATCAACAATCCACTCAGCCACTGTAGTGACAACTGCAGGAGTGAAAGTTCCAGGCATCACACCTTCTATAACTTCGCTAGCAGCAGAAGAAGTAAGACCATACACATTCTCTACAGTTGTTCTGCTAAGTAAGATTACGAATCCTCCTGAACCGTCTATAGTGATAAAATCATCGGCGCCTTCAAAATTTAATATTTCGATAATTTCTGTTAACTCATCATCCGTTAAATTTAATTCTTCAATGCTAATTTCACTTTCATTTGAAGCCTTACTTATTTCCTCTTCTGCGCCAACATCATTACTAAATCCTAGAGACAAAGCAAGTCCAACAATTGAAAAGAATGAAATAAAAGATACTTTTTTCATATAAAACCTCCAATTTTATTAATATATTAGTTATATTATCCCGTCATAAATGAAAAGTCAAATAATTTTAATTATAAAAAATATAACGGTTTTAGATGTAGGTTTTGTGGGTAGACAATAAGTACTAACGTTTTTAGGGGTGGGTAATAATAAAGAATCTATATATATCAATTACTTTGATAGCACTACTGAGTGGCTGTAACTCTAACGGTGAAACCGAAAGCAATATGGATAAAGAGGAGATAAACAGCGAAGAAAAAGCTATAAGCATCGTAGAAAATGCTATTAACACGCACTTGGATGCTCATTCTCATTACGAAGTTTGGCATACAAGTTCAACACGCAATGACGTGGATCAAAAAAACAAGTAGATGGGTTTATGTAGATACTGATAGTAATCAAAGTGAAAGAATTGAACAATGGGACAGCAATACAGAAGAAACTGAATATCGCTCTTATTTTGAAGGGGATCGGTATTCTTATGATGAAGACGATGATACATTATTCATTGAACAGGACTCAGACCCCTTATTTCCTGAAAATCCCAATAAATTGTTCGCAGACGGCTTAGGCACTAACCTAGATGAATATATTGTTTCGTATCAAGGTACTGAACAAATCGAAGGTAAAGAAGCACATTATATTGTATTTGAAGATGATGAATCCGAAATAGTGTTAGAATATTGGTTTGAGAAGAGTTCATTTTACCGTATTAAAGAGCAAACAACTTCAGGTGACGATGTTACAACAGAGACTATAAGTCTATTTGAAACAGATATAGATTATGATGGAGATTCTTTTAGATTAAGTGATGTCATTAGTGATGATGCGAACGTTGTTAAAGATTAGTAATTGCATTTTGAAAGTTGGACCTTTCTATCACAATATAACCATCTACTGCGTTTATCCATGACTTTTGTATTTATAACCTTATCCAATTACATGATCCCTCACAAAATTAAGCGCAATCCTTGCTACAGGATTGCGCCCTTTAATTGAAAAATTGTTTATTTTATTTAGCTAGATAACTAATCATGTTTTGTTTGCTTCTTTTGCTGAATTATACAAAAGCCCTGGCTCAATGATTAAGTTGATTACGATATGTGCAACAATGACAGGTAAGACGACACGATCTGAAGCAACGTAAGCAAGAGAGAGAAGAACTCCGAGTACAAATGTGCTTATAAGAACTGGAAGTATAAATCTCCAATCTCTTGAAAACAGTACCCAAATTAGGTGAGCAGCCGCAAAAATTGTTGCAGAGATAAAGGTTTGAAGTAGAACTCCATAGCCCAATCCTTGTATTGCATCCATTATAATTTTACGAAAGAAAACTTCTTCTATAATTCCAGACAGTACTGCGAGTGGTATAGCCCATATTTTTAATTTTGACCATTCAAAAACGAATGGTCGAATATCGGGGATAATCCATAGGGTGTATACACTGTAAACTGATGCCACAAGTATTGCCGTAACCCAACCAAATACCGGTATTCGTTCTCCGAATCCTAGAAGGTCAAGAAACGATGAGGCTCTGGAATTAAGAAGACAATGAGTGCGATAAAGAACATTACATTGATGCAGGTAACATAAATCATTGTTTGTTTTCGAGTGTTATCAGTTGCCATAAGGGTACGGACTCCTTAGTTAGAATATGAAATAAGAAAATAATGCTAATTAGACCATACCCTAAGGGTTTGTTACATAACCAGTATTCGTTTAACTTAATAAAGATGTAATTCTTACTATTCACTAAATGTGACACAAATTGTCGGTACACTGGCGGGAGCGTCAAAATTTGAACAAAATAAAAGAATGCTGAATAAAGTAATTTCAGATTTACAGGACTATCCAAACAGAGACCAACTCTCATTATAAGATTGGTTTCTTTATGTTTGAAATTGTAATTAAAAACAACTCAGTATCTATATATAATCTAATTACTACTGGTATTATAGTATTAAGGTTAGTAAGTTGGGTCAGGAGACATGTTCTATATGAACAATTATTATTTGGTTGATCACTCACTGTTGTGCATTCACCGTACTAGATTCATTACGGATACGTGTAAACACAAAACAACAGCTTTATTGGTATTCGTTTTTCCATTAAATGGCCCTTTAACTGAATAGGATAATTGTCTGATATTATAACCATTCCTTAACCTCATGTTAGATGGTTTTTTTTAGTGTGCATCTTGGATTGATGTCTAAACTATTACACACTAAAAATGACATCACTCTTTACGAGCAATGCCATTCATCACGTATTACTAGTCCTACTTACGTAATCAAAAATCAAACTCTGCTTCTTTTTGTTCACGAAGCTGCTTTAACGTTTCTGACAAAAGCAACGTGTCGTCCACTAAATCTTGAAGTCTAAAGTGGATGTCGTCATTGATGATTTGTTTATTTAAGAAATCTTTTTCTTCGATAAATACGAAGCTTTGCGTAATATGAGCTTTCATATAATTTAAGATCGGCTTTAACTGTTGGTCGACGATCAGGTAATGTTTCGAAGATCCTGCTGTCATCACAATGCTAACGGTTTTATGCTCAAATGCACGTTCTGGAAGCAAGTCAAAAACGTTTTTCAATGTTCCTGGAATGGATGCCTGAAATACCGGTGTACCGATAAGTAAAAACGTCCGCATCCATAATCGTTTGAGTCACATACTTAGTATCCCCATCGTAATCAAGGTAATGACGTCCGTCACTCCACTGGATTGTGTAATCCGCTAGATCGATTAACGTTGCATCAGCTGTATGCTTATCAAGTTTCTCCATTACTTGGTTCATCGCTGTACGCGTCTTTGAACCGACCGTTGAACCGGAAAGAACAACTACATTCATCTTATTCATCATGTCCTTTAGACGTATATTTTCGAATGGCAGGTAAGATCTCTGTACCGATCAGCTCAATGTTTTTACGAAGTTGCGCCATCGTAACCCCTCCGAAATCCATCTGACCGATATAGCGCTGGTGTCCGAAGAGCTCATGTTGATAGAGGATCTTCTCAATGATTTGTTGTGGACTTCCCACATTCACAACACTGCGAATATCTGCGCTTTGAGCAAACTGTTGTTTCGGGAAACCGCGACCGTTGGTTAGCTTCATGCCTTCATTAATGTGTGGATAATATTCTCGCTGAGCTTGTTGAGTCGTTTCTGCAGTATAGAAGAACCCAGCCGTTGCAATCGGTAACGAATCTGGATCATGTCCATTCGCCTTAGCCGTTTCACGATACGCATCAATCGTTCCTTTAAAATGACTAGCCGCGCCTCCTAAATGTGCAAGAAACATCGGGACTCCAGCATACCCTGCTTTCATCGCACTTGCAGGTGTACCGCCAACCGCTCTCCAAATCGGTAACTTCCCTTCTAATGGACGTGGGAGTACTTTTGCATCTTTTAACGACTTACGGAAATTACCACTCCAATTGACGACCTCTTCTTCATTGATCTTACGAAGAAGCTCGAACTTCTCTTCATACAATTCCTCGTAATCGTGCAAGTCATACCCTAACAGATCATAAAGACCAATCCTTGAAGCTCTTCCTGCAATAATCTCAGTCCGTCCTTCAGAAATTAAATCAATCGTAGAAAAATCCTCATACACGCGTACAGGATCTAACGTACTTATAATGGTCGATGAGCTTCCGATCTTTATTTTTTCTGTCGCTTGAGCGATTGCACCTAAAACGACGGTATGAGCTTGTGTTGCGAAATAGTCTTGATGGCTCTCCCCAACGCTTATGAAATCAATGCCTGCTTGTTCGGCAAGCTTTGCGACTTCTATAATTTCTTGAATTCTTTGTTTTGCTGAGATGCGCTCCCCAGTTTCCGGATGAGGCAAATGATCCCCTAACGTATACAACCCGAACTCTAGACCTTGTCCTGATTTAAAACGACCTTTATCCATTCTATTTCAACACCCTTTCGGAATCTTTTCTTTTCTATGAGAGTGACTAATGATAGTATGAGTGAAATAGATCCATTTAGGAAGTACGCACTTTTAGGAACCATAGTATACTAAATGATACTTAGGAGGGAATTCGATGAAATATGAACCCGACTTTTGTAAAATAGACGACGCCTTAACCATTATTGTCGGCAAGTGGAAACCAATTATTCTCCTTCATCTGCTTAATCACGGAACCCAACGTTTCTCTGAATTACGAAGTCAGATGCCTGGCATTACCCAGAAAATGCTCACGAAGCAATTGCGTGAACTTGAAGAAGAAGACATCGTTTCACGAAAAGTCTATCCTCAAGTCCCACCGAAAGTGGAGTATTCCATCACCGATTATGGACGTACGCTTCAACCGATCCTTGAAGCGATGCATGAGTGGGGAACGAAACACCACGCCCACCGCCTTAAGAAAGAAAATACGACTTCACACGAGTCCTAATGGAAATGGACAATACAGCCCTGTCTCATGTAGGATAGTGGAGGGGAACTCTTGATACCATCAGTAAAGGAGACATACTCATGACAGAACATAAACAAACAGCTCACATTAATCCAGAAGGTAAAGAAATCGCGGAAACGGTTCTTCTACCCGGAGATCCATTACGTGCGAAATTTATTGCAGATAACTATTTAGAGGACGTTGTTCAATTCAATAGCGTTCGTAACATGTTTGGCTATACAGGAACGTATAACGGAAAGAAAATCTCTGTAATGGGAACAGGCATGGGTGTACCAAGTATCGGCATTTACTCATGGGAACTGATTAACATTTTCGGAGTGAAAAACTTAATTCGCGTTGGTTCTTGCGGAGCACTTCAAGACGACTTGAACCTTTACGACATTATTTTCGCTATGGGTGCTTCTACGAACTCGAACTATGTTAGCCAGTACAACTTACCAGGCCACTATGCGCCGGTTGCATCGTACGAGCTTCTTGAGAAAGCGAAGAACATCGCTGACGAGCAAGGTCAAACGGTTCACGTCGGAAACGTTCTCACAAGTGACACGTTCTACAACGCTGACGAAACTGCTGCTAAAAAGTGGAGTGACATGGGCATTCTCGGTATTGAAATGGAAGCTGCTGCTCTTTACATGAACGCAGCTGCCGCTGGCGTAAATGCACTGACGATCTTGACTGTAAGTGACCACGTATTCAAGCAAGAAGAAACAACTGCTGACGAACGTCAAAATTCATTTACGAAAATGATGGATATCGCACTTAACCTTGCGTAACCGTTGATTAACTCCTTGCAAAGCAGACGCTTTGCAAGGAGTTTTTTTTGTTGAGCTTGATCGACGTTATTCTCTACTTCAAATCATGTGAGTAGGACTTGACCATCATTGTGATTTTTATTCGCTTCTGCTCACAAACAATCACCTTTGTGAGCAGAACCGGTCGAACTCCCCTCATATCCCGAAGCCTCGAAGCAAAAAGTTTGATATTATGTTAGTAGGTGATTTGTATTCTGAAAGTTCTTTCTACTACTTCTTTAAAAGGATGGGTCTACGTTGAGAATTGTAAATGAGAAGCAATTAACATCACTTATGGACATGAAAGAAATTATTCAGCGAGTGGAAGTTGCTTTAGAAGAATACTCTTCCGGGAGGACCAACACCCCAATCCGAACGGCACTTCCTTACGATGACGAACAAAACACTGCCTTGTTTATGCCATCTGTGGCGGACGGTCTTCAAAAGATCGGCGTGAAAGTCGTTACCGTTGCCCCGAATAACAAAGATCTTGGCAAGAAACTCATTAATGGGTTTGTCGCCCTCTCCGATTACAAAACGGGCGAGCCCGTTGCCATATTAGAAGGTTCCTACTTAACGATGATTAGGACGGGGGCCATCTCAGGAGTTGCAACGAAATATTTAGCGAAACAGAACGCAACGACACTCTCCATCATTGGAACTGGTGAACAAGCTTTCGGTCTCGCCGCTGCCGTGTTTGCTACGAGAGACATTAAAGACGTTCATCTTTATAACCGTTCCAAAGACAAAGCCGAAGCTTTTGCTCATAAACTACAGCATGATTTAAGTCAGTCCGTGAACGTCCACTTCCATGATCAGGCCGACGATGCCATTGCACATGCTGAAATTGTCGTAACTGCAACCAATTCTTCAACACCCGTGTACAGTGCGTCACTTCGACCTGGCACTCACGTGAATGCGGTCGGATCGTTTCGACCTACGATGCAAGAATTACCGACACATACAGTGACAGATGCACATAAAGTTGTTGTCGAAGCAGTTGATGCTGCACTTGAAGAGACTGGAGACCTGATTACTCCGATTGAAAATGGTGATTATCAAGTGAATCAAATTCACGGGGAACTCGGAAAGATTGTTTCTGGTGAACTTAGCTGCCGTGAACATGATGAAGAAATTACCGTCTTCAAATCTGTTGGCCTTGCAATCGTTGATATTGTCGTTGCGAATTACTTTTATGAAAAGGCGCTTGAAACAAATACCGGGACTGACGTTGATTTTTAACGACTAAACCACAAAGGACGGATCACATGACAACCATAAAACGCGTACGCCTAGAAACAGGATACTTAGAAGAAAATGAATTCGTCTATGGAAGCGCGACATCGCTCGTCGATATTCAAATTAAAAATGGGAATGTCTCAAACATTACTCCCGCTTCAGAAGAACCAACCGACACTGATGCGTTTGATGGAAAGGAACTGTTGCTCCTTCCAGCCATTCGCGAAATGCATTGTCACTTAGATAAGAGTAAGTTAGGAGTGCCTTGGCGACCGGTTACACCTGCAAGTAACCTTGTCGAACGATTCACGAAAGAAATTGATGAACTTGATGCCCTCGACCTTCCCCTTAAAGAGCGGGCAAGAAACTTAATTGAACTTGAACGATCACATGGGGTGACCTTCTTTCGTTCGCACATAGATGTTCACCCTAAAGTTGGTCAACGTTACTTAGAAGAAACCATTGAATTACTTCACGAATATAAGGGAACCTTTGATTATGAGCTCGTTGCGTTTCCTCAACACGGTTTACTTCACTCAAATGCATACAACGATGTATTAACCGCACTCCAATCTGGCGCTACCCTCGTTGGTGGTGTTGATCCCTCATCACTCGATGGTGATGTGGAACGTTCACTACATCAGACGTTTGACTTGGCTACACAATTTAATGCGCCGATTGATATCCACGTTCATGACCGAGACGATCACGGGCGCAACACCGTTCGTGAATTATTGCGATTAACGAAAGAGGCGAAGTGGCAAAACAAAGTTGCCATTAGTCATGCATTTGGATTGAATGATTTTTCAGGTGAAGAACGGGAGGAAGTATTTAAGGAACTTGCCGAGAATGGCGTTCACATTATTTCTAGCTTGCCTTTAAACGGGGTCTTTCCACCCTTGAAGAATTACGTAAAGCGGGGGTACACGTTTCACTAGGCTGTGATAATGTTTACGATTCTTGGTCACCTCTTGGGACTGGGAATGTGATTGAGAAGCTAAATCGCTATTTAGAAGTCTATCGGATGAGAAGCCAAGAAGACTTAACCGACGCATTGAGTCTCATTACTGACAAACCTTTTTCTTTAGCAAAAGGACAGCCTTGGTTACAAAAAGGAATGGAGGCAGATTTCATTCTCGTGGACAGTTCATCAGCTGCAGAGTTTGTAGCAAGACAAAACCCTGTGCTGTACAGCTTTCACCGCGGACAACTTGTCTATCAAAAGAAGCTTAATGGAGGCACCTTACATTGAACATATTAATCGTCTATGCACATCCTGAACCGAAATCATTTAACGGAGCTTTAAAGGACGCGGCAGTCGAAGAACTACAATCGCAAGGTCACACGGTCCGTGTATCGGATTTGTATCATGCAAACTTCAAGGCAATTGCAGATCGTGAGGATTTTTCCCAACAAATCGATCCGAATTTTTTTAAATACCAAGCTGAACAAGCACATGCTTCTAAGGAACATGGATTCCATCCTGAAATTCAGGCTGAACTTGATCGCTTGTTTTGGGCGGACTTTGTGATTTTTCAATTTCCATTATGGTGGTACAGTGTACCTGCAATTCTAAAAGGGTGGTTCGATCGAGTGTTTGCTGCAGGAACCATTTATGGTGGAGGGCTAGGCAGGTATAGTGAAGGAGCTTTACGTGGTCGTAAAGCGATGCTGTCTGTTACGGTAGGTTCCGCTGAAAGTGGGTTTAGCCCAACTGGAATTGATGGAGACATGACGACCATTCTTTATCACATTAACCACGGGATGCTTTACTTTAGCGGCATGCAGCCTGCTGAACCGTATATTACCTACCAGCCAGCTCGAGCGAGCGCCGATGAACGTAAAGCTATGTTGGCTAGTTTTAAACAACATATGAAAGCCATTGATGACATTCCATTAATCCAGTATCACCCGAATGACCACTTTGATGAGAACCATCAACTAAAGCCCGAACATCGTATATAGAATGACCAAAGCGACCCTGTTTTTAAGAGTAGGGTCGCTTTGTAGTCAATTACATTCCATTTCTAAAGAAAGAGGCAATTAGCCTAGGCACGAACAACAAAGCGTCAGCTACGGCTCCAATCCAAGATGAGAGTAGCGTATCTCTGTTACGTGTTTGATTCAGTTCAACTTTCGTTGTCATAAGAGCCTCCTCTAACGTTTACTCACTTTAGTATATCATGTCTGAAAATTAATTCTACTCAACGTCTTCATCAAGAACTTGCTTCGTGAACGCTTCCGCATCTTCAACCGTTACTTCATCACCTAAATAATAAATCGAATAATAATAATCACCGTGAGGAAAATGGTGCGAAACGTTCTCATTGTCCTCTCCAAATTGAGTAGCTTCGACAGTATGGTCACCAATGGTTACTTCTTCTGAATGGGTCGGATGTGTTGGCGACACATGAATTTCAAGGTTGATTTCTGGCTCGCCATCGTAACCTCCATACACATATTCAAAATCCGCAAGTTCAGCAATCTCTAAATTCGGTTCAGACGATGCCCGGTGCCCGTAGTTGACGATGAGCGAATCTAACGACATTGACTCGTTTTCCCAAATTGATAAAATATCATAACTCGTATGTTCAGGAATGTTCACACTATACGATGTCTCATTCACTTGTTGTTGTGCCTCAGAAACATCACCATTAGAGCAAGCAACCATAAAAATGACAAACAAAGGAATAATCATAATTCGCATTGTCTTCCCCCTTTGTAGGTCTTTACCCATTTTCAATATACTGGAAACTACTCTGCAATTTCCCGTTTACTTCTTCGAATTTCTATATTAAAGTTATTAAAGATACTTTATGTCTACGATATAAAAAGGATGATACAATGAATAATGAAAAGCACGTAAAGAAAATCCAAGCATTAGAAAATGAGCATCGCCACACGCATTTTCCAGCAAGTACGTTACTTGACTTACTCCCATTATCAACTGAAAGTACCATTCTGGATTTAGGTGCTGGAACGGGCTATGTAACACTGCCTGCTGCAAAGCAAACCTCAGGTGATGTGTACGCACTTGACCGGGATTTAAACATATTAATCTATTTAGAGCAATCTGCGAGTGAGCAACAATTAACGAACATCACCACGCTTGAAGCAGACTTTAAATCCATTCCACTTGAAGATGAGCATGTTGATATTGTAATCGCATCCATTGCGCTTCATGAAATCAAACCACTTTCAAGCGCTTTAGACGAAGCATTTCGCGTACTAAAACGAGGTGGGATGATTCAAGTCGTAGAAATTGAAGCCACAGAAAAGTCACGGGGGCCGAGAGTATCTCCTAAAGATATGTCGGCAGCACTTGAAGAAGCGGGCTTTGTGATTAGTCAAACTTTATTTCCAGATTTAACGATTGCAAACGAACCTGTCTATATTCACCTAGCTACCCGTCCATAAATTTTATAAGGGAACTTGGTTTTGTTGTTTCAATTTCTCATGCTTTTCAAACATGAGAAACAAAAAGAGACTTAGAACCATCAAGATCGTTGAACCATTTACCATGTAATGAACAGCTGGTAACAATGAAACTCCCATTAATTGCACAAGTGAGACAATGAAGATAAACAAACCTAAAACTAAGACGAATAAACGCATGACTTGTTTGAGTACGACCGTAGCTTTTAAGCTCATCTTCAACCTCCCGACAATATAAGTTTGTAGAGTCATTCGTTGGCGCGCCGATTTCTTCACCTAAGGCGCTCCACGATGGTTCGATACAATTGATAACATTTACGAAAAAGGTTGTCATAAAACGTACCTAAGGTTCGATCCACAACAACGCGCACTCCTGCAAAAAAAACAGTGCAATCATAGCGATTATAAGCATAAGTGCAACGCCCGCTTGAATGCCAGACAACACAACCACCCATTCCAATCAGAGTAAACGTAATGTAACACGAACAAGCGGAATTTTCAAATCAGTCAGATAAAATCTTTCGCCAAAACGAGCTCCAAAAAAAGACAGCACCCTCATTAAGGGACTGTCTCTCAACATTGCGCTTTATGCATTTACAACGACCGATGGTTTCGGCTTTTCTAGACCTAGGTGGTCGCGAAGCGTTGTTCCTTCGTATTCTTCCCTGAAAATGCCGCGTTTTTGAAGCTCTGGTACGACGAGATCTACGAAGCTTGAAAGCCCGTCTGGATAGTTACCTGGGCAAAGGTTGAACCCGTCACAGCCCCCTTCTTTGAACCAACGCTCAAGATCGTCAGCAACTTGCTCGGGATTCCCAATTAAGATACGGTGCCCTCTTGAACCAGCAACATGCTTGTAAAGTTGGCGAACACTCATATTTTCACGCTTAGCGAGATCGAGGATGAGTTGCCGACGACTTTGGTTGCCGTTGTATTCAGGCAAGTCTTCTGGCAACGGCGAATCCAAATCATAATTTGTAAAATCAAAGCCACCCATATACTCTGATAACAACTCTAATCCTACTTCTGGGACGATGAGTTCTTGCAATTCATCGTACTTCGCTTGCGCTTCTTCTTTTGTCTTTGCTACGTAAATTGACACACCTGGTAAGACTTTCACTTCGTCTGGATTGCGCCCATTTTCTTTTGCAAGTTTCTTCACTTCATCGTAGAAACGCTGTCCTTCTTCTAACGTCAATTGGGCCGTAAAAATCACTTCAGCATGCTTAGCTGCAAATGCCTTACCTTGCGGTGAAGACCCTGCTTGGATAATTACGGGTTCACCTTGCGGAGAGCTTGAAGCATTTACGGGACCTTTGACGTTAAAATAATGACCGTCATGGTTTGTTTCATGTAGGCGCTCTGAATCGAAGTAGGTGCCTGCTTCCTTATCACGAATGAGCGACCCTTCTTCCCAACTTCCCCAAAGCTTCTTCACAACATCAAGAAATTCATCTGCGCGCGTGTAACGCTCATTATGTTCCATATGAATGTTCTGACTGAAGTTCGCTGCTTCACCCGTATAATACGACGTCACGACGTTCCAACCTGTACGTCCACGGTTAGATGATCAAGCGAAAGGAACTTTCTCGCAATATGAAAGGGCTCGTTATACGTCGTTGTGGCTGTTGCGGCCAGACCAATCTTCGATGTCATGGCACTCAACGCCCCGAGTAACGTGAACGGTTCAAAGCGTACTAACTCTGACGGATGTGATAAGTGATTAAATGATAATCCGTCTGATACGAAGAGCATATCAAGTTTCCCTCGCTCAGCAATTTGAGCAACATCGCGGTAAAAATCAAGGTTTTCAGGACTATCTGCTGGTGTGTTCGGTTGTCTCCATGAAGCGATATGATGACCAAATCCCATCAAAAAAAACACCGATGTTCATTTTACGATCCATAGTACAAGTTCCTACCTTTCAGAAGTTAAGAGTTTCGTAAGTTTTGATAGGTTGGGTGCCAATTAAGAAGTCGTTTCTCCAATAGCTTCGCCAAAGTGTCTGCGATTTTTCCTAATACCGAATAAAGTAAAATCGCGAGAATGATGACATCGATCTGCATGAATTCTCTTGCATTCATCGACATATAACCGATACCAGATGTCGCAGCAATCGTTTCTGCAACAATTAATGTGACCCACATCACACCGAGTGCATAACGGACGCCAACGAGAATGGATGGCATTGCGCCTGGTAAGATCACCTTCGTAAATAAATGCCATTTCGAAATGCAATAAATACGGCTCATTTCAAGTAACCCGCGATCAACAGAACGGATTCCGTGGAATGTATTAATATAGACCGGAAACATGACCCCTGCCGTCACGAGAAAGATCTTCGCCGTCTCTCCAACTCCAAACCAGATAATAACGAGCGGAATCATCGCGAGAATTGGAATGTTACGGAACATCTGAATCGTCGTATCGGTATACCGCTCCGATGAGTTTGACATTCCGTTTAACACTCCGAGGATAAAGCCTAGTCCCCCACCGATTAAGAACCCTACTGCTGCTCGGAAGAAGCTAACACCGATGTGTTCAAAAATCTCCCACTTACGGTATATGTGATTGCCGTTGTCAGCACTTCATAAGGCTTGCAATTAATTGCATCGCTCCGGTAGAAACAGAAACTTGCCAAACAACGAGTAATACGATTGGCAGAACCCAAGGGGCAATGGAGCTTTTGTACACATGCTTAAGACCATGATTACTAATTGCTTTATTCGTCATTTGACAGCTCCTTCCCTTCTACAATATAAGAATCCATTTCTAAAGGATCATCAATAAATCCTAATTCTAGTAAATCGTCGGCTTGTTGCTGTAAATCCTCTTCCACACCCGGTCCATTGTAATCTGCAATGTTAATACCACGATCTAATATCCGGTGCCACGTCTCCTCAGACAGCCCTGTTTCCTCAAACAATAACGGTGTTGCAATGGAAGGATCCTTTTCAACTTCTTCACCGATTCGAATGACCGCATCAACATACACTTCCAACGCTTCTGGATGATCCGTTAAAAATGCTTCATTCGTAAAATAAAACGAGCGGTACGCAACGACATCTTCTGACGTTGAGATCACCTCATGTCCCCGTTCTTCACCTGCTGCTAAATACGGATCCCAAACGACCCAAGCATCAATCTCTCCTCGTTCCATCGCTAAAATAGCGTCAGGAGGATCAAGGTACACCGGTCTCACATCATCTAAATTGAGACCTTCTTGTTCAAGCGTCTTCAGTGTTAAATAATGAGCAATTGATGCCCGATTAAAGGCAATACGTTTTCCTTCAAGGTCACCCACGTCCTCAATATCCGTATCCCTTTGCACTAAAATACCTTGACTATGTGGCGCTGATTCGGTTGAGGCAATATATCGGATCGGATGATTGTTCGCAATCGCATAAAGAGAAGGTATGTCGCCCGCATTTGCAATGTCCACGCTTTCTGTTCCGAGTGCCTCAAGTGTGGAGCTACCTGTGTTGAATTCTGCCCAGTCCACTGAGTAACCAAGCGCCTCCAGATCAGCGTGAAATTGTTCATCTTCACGTAACATGAGCGTAATCGCGTTTTTTTTGATACCCGATTGTGACTTCATTCATTTCTTGCGAATGCGTCGTGGCTTCATGGCTACATGCAAAAAGCACACCTACTGACGTAATCATCCCCAATAAAGCACCTGTTGCTTTTCGCATCATCTCATCCTCTCCGACCCTACCTTAGTCTCTATACAGGTTTTTTTTAGTTGCTCTCGTACGAGAGGCAGAACTTCCCTGCCGATTTGTTCAATCACTTCCAAGTGAGGGAATCCACGTAGCAACACTTTATCGAACCCTAATTCAACATACTCGACAATTCGTGCTGCCACTTGTTCTGGTGTTCCAACGAGAGCAATGGAGTTCCCCGATAACACTTGCGTGAGCCCAGCCCAAAGGTTTGGGGCGAGTAGGAAGTTGCTCTCCCTGCTGTTCTCCATTAAATCGTGAAGCCTTCGTACCCCTTCAGAATCACCTTTCTTGCGATCCGTTTGTTTTTGTTCCAACGCTTCTGGCGAAAGATCCTTAATTAACTGTTCCGCATTTTCAAATGCTTGTTCTTCTGTTTCACCTAGAATCACTTGGAATGAAACGCTATACGAAAGTTCTCGATTTTCCTTTGCTGCCCTTGCCTTTACATCAGTGATCGTCTCTCTCGTATTATCAAGCGTTTCGCCCCACATCATATAGACATCCGCTTGTTTGGCGGCGACATTTCTCCCTGTTTCCGATGCACCACCAAAGTAAATTTCTGGCGCTTTAGACTGCGCAAGTTCTGGAAAGAGTGACGCATTGTTCAATTCATAAAACTCACCACTATGCGTCACACTTTCTTCTGTGAAAAGGCGCTTTAATACGTGAATGTACTCTTCGGTACGACGATAGCGAACGTCGTGTGGTTGGAAATCACCGTAAGCAGCAAGCTCTGTTGGTGAGCCTCCGGTCACGATATTCACGAGCGCACGACCACCAGACCAGTTATCTACCGTTGCAAATTGCTTTGCAAACGTAAACGGCGACATCACACCCGGCCTTGCTGCGAAAAGGAACTTCAATGACTCTGTTTGAGTACTCAAGCTCGCAGCAACCGCAAGGGAGTCTAAGCAACCTGCGCCAGTAGGCAAGAGTAGTGAAGAAAATCCACCGCGTTCCGCTGCTAACGCAATATCTCGAATGTATTCAAAGGTCGGTTCCCGTTCCGTCTTCCCTTTTCCATTCGTCCAACCGGCATTTCCTGTTGCGATGACTCGCCCATCACCGGAAGTAGGTGCCATCGTTATAAATTCAACCATGTTATTTCCTCCTTCGTTGCCTTACGATTGCATTGCAAACGTCTGCTGTTTGTGACTTTCTTCTAATAATTCTGCATATAGTTCACGTTCAATTTCTTTAAATACTGGATGACTACGCTCCCGAGGTCTCGGTAAGGGTACGTCTCGATCATAAGAGATCGTCCCTTCTGAAATGACGATAATTCGATCCGCGAGCATAATCGCTTCACTCACATCATGTGTCACGAGTAAGGCTGTGAATTGATTGCGTTTCCAGATCTCCTCAATGAGACCTTGCATCTCAATACGCGTTAACGCATCGAGGCACCGAGTGGTTCATCAAATAGCAATAATCTTGGGTTTGCTGCAAGTGCTCTCGCTAGTGCTACTCGTTGCTTTTGGCCACCAGACAAAAGAGAAGGCCATTTAGAAGCATGGTCTTCGAGACCGACCTCTTGAAGTAATTGTTTTGCACCTGTTTGCCAATCGTTTTGGAGTTGCAGACCGAAACCAACATTTGTGAGGACATCTTGCCATGGAAGTAGACGATCTTCTTGGAACATCACTCGCGCATCGTCATTTTCCTTAGATAAAGGCGCATCATTTTGATAAATCGTGCCTTCCGTTTTTTCTTCAAGTCCTGCAATTAATCGAAGCAGCGTGCTTTTCCCACATCCACTTTTCCCGACAATTGCGACAAACTCACCAGCATCAACTTGCAAATCAATTCCTTTAATGACTTCCGTGCTGCCGAACTTCTTTTTCATATTTTCAATGCATAATTGCACGCCATTTTGTTGGTTGGTCATCTTCATTCTCCTTTCTTAGCTAGGGACGATCTCTTTTTGCGGAAGCTCCGTGCTAAATTGATACGATGACTCTAAAAATTGCTGAAACAACGTGCCCGGATTTAATTGGACAAACTGAATGTCTTGTTCTTTCGCTTTATCATAAGAACGCTCACAAAACGTATTAGGTGGAGCTAAAAAGACAGTGACGTTGAAGTTGTTCACGAACTTTAATACCTCTCCACGTCGTCCTTCCTCTACAGATAATGCAGGGTTACGATGATCTTCAAACCCGTTTGTTTCCGTGTTATAAATTCGAACCCAATCGCCTTCAACAATTGGAACAATTTCTTCTCCCTTAAGTGCTGCAGCAAGAATCGTCATTCTAAGTCCACATTTCATATAATTCTTATTAAATTGATCTGTTTTATTGAATATACGTCAATAGTGCTGTACAATCAATTTCAAATAAGTAAACTCGGAATTCAGTTTTACTGAACGGTTCATTCGAATACGCTTACAGTAGGGAATTAAGAGAGGTGATACTATTTGGATCTTCGCAATATTATTACATTTCAATCCATCGTGAAGTTAGGAAGCTTCCATGCAGCTGCTGAAACGTTGAATTACGCACCATCAACGGTAACGATGCACATAAAAAAATCTTGAAGAAGAACTCGGCGTCACGTTATTGGAACGCCTGCCAAAACTAAAGCTTACGAGTTCAGGAAAGTTGTTGTATGAACAAAGCGATGTACTCCTGCGAGACTTTGATATGTTGAAAGAAATGATGACGAGTTTACAAAGTGGAAAAAGTGGGTTTATTACGATCGGGGTGATGGAACCCACGGCTAGCTTTCGATTGCCACAACTTCTCGCTGCCTTTCAAGAAGAGCACCCATTAATGAAACTTTCAATACAAGTGCATAACGCAAATGCACTTGAAGAACTCGTACAGTCTGGAGAACTTGACGTAGCAATTGGAACGACACCAACGACATACAACGATGACGTTTCATTTTCTTGGTTATTTAATGAGGAATTCGGGTTATTAGCACCCACCTCACACGCTCTAGCAACAAAAGATACTGTCTCACTCCGTGACTTACACGGTCATTCACTCTTACAAACGACCCCTTCGTGTCCATTTCGAGCGACACTCGACCGAGTGCTACTAGAAAATGACATTAAAGTAAGCAAAAACATTGAAATTAGTAATCTCTTAGCTTTAAAACCATACGTAGAATCCGGTATTGGCATTGCAGTCATTCCAGAAATCATTGCAAAGCCACCTTTTACTGAAACACGATACTTACCTATAGCAGACTTCAATGGACAGCTCCCTATTGGAATGATGACAAAAACGACCAATTTAAATCCGAGCCCCGCGCTATCTCAATTCATCGCTCATATTCATTCGATCTACCACCCACTACACTCATTGATTAGACACAAAGAAACCCGACTTGAGGCTGACTCAAACCGGGTTTCTTTACGCTTCTATTCATAGAATCTTTACAAAAGCCACATCGCAAATACAGATACTCCAGTTAAACTTAGAACACTACCATTTAGAGGAGAAGTTCACTATGTATGCTAAATCGTCAACACTCTTCCCAAAGAAACGAAAAACCGAAGTAGCCCTCGGCTTAAATGTTCGACTATCTTCTGTATTCACGAAAACGAGCCCTAAACGTCAACAATTAGTTAAACCCATCAATTAAATACTGTTTGTCTTCCTTGTATTCTAGCAAGAAAGGCTGAATAAATAGATGGATGAACACGGCATATACGACGATAAAGAGTAGACCACTTGTAAACGAGATATCTAGAAATGGATTCAGAACCGTCTGCAAGATGAGCACGATGATATACGGTGTCGCTAGATTCCACTGCGCCTTCGACGAAAGATAATTTCTCGTACCACACGCCGAGCAGTCAATCCGGTGATACAACCCGATGCACTGGCGCCAACTCATTGCCACTTCACACTTCCAACATGTTGGCATGCTCATTTCCCTATGTAGAGCGTAGCTTTTGAGTACAAGGTAACGAAGCCACTAATTTTAACTCTGTCTCCTTCTGATTTGCAGTAGAGCGTGCCTCCGCGTGCTGACAATTGACGAGCGACAAGTTCTGACTTGCCAAGTTGCTGTTCCCAATAGGGAATGAAGTTGCAATGTGCCGAGCCACATACAGGGTCTTCATTCACTTGTAATTTAGGGAAAAAACACCGTGAAACAAAATCATATGTTGTGCTTGATGCTGTAATCGTTAATCCAATTCCATCCGGTAATTGCTTGATTTTCTCAAAGTTCGGACGGAATTGTTCAACAAGTTCTTCATGAGGAGCGACAACCATTACATCCCTTCCTAAGTAGACTTCAAGCGGCGTAAATCCAAGAACATCCTCCAACTCAGCAGTTGAGGAGATGATCTCTGGCATGCGACTCGGAAAATCCATCTCATAAAGATCTCCTTTGCGCTTCACAAGAAGCTCGCCACTCATCGTAAGAAACGTAACACCGGTTGCATCTTCTTCATAATAGTTGCAAATCACATAAGCGGTTCCTAGCGTTGCATGGCCACAAAGATCAATTTCCCCACCTGGTGTGAACCATCGAAGATGGTAAACTTCCCCTTCTTTCACTGTAAAAGCTGTTTCGGAAAGGTTATTCTCAATAGCAATCTTTTGCATCGTCTCATCGTCTAACCAACGGTCCATCACACAAATGCCCGCTGGATTTCCTTCAAACACCTTTTCTGCAAACGCATCTACAACGTAATAATCCATCGTCAGTCCCATCCTTTTCAACGTTTCTTTTCTATTATCGTACGCTAAGATATTAAAATTGCATATAAAAAAGAAGGTTTATAAACCTTCTTAGAGAGTTGAACGAAGTGAACAATAGAAAAGCAACTATCGTGGCGAAAAATCCTGAAACAGAAACCTAAATCACGCAAAGTGCAAGGTGAAGCAACACCCGTGGCAAGCTTAGCTATAGAAGCCGCTTCGTCGTTTGCGCTTACGCCTCATTAACATTTGGTTTCTAGACAGTCTAAGACGGGGCATCGACCTTTTTTTTCTACTGTGTTTGAAACGATTTGTAAAAACCAAGGTGCAAAATGTCTTAATCGGTACGCATTTAACGTATGCATCATCTGCTCCGCTTCTTGTTTCGTTTCATACTGTTTTTCGTCTGTTCGGTTGGCATGCGTTAATACTTCAAGTTTCCCTTTGTGTTCACGACAAATAATATACACACGACACCCCTCATCCAGCGATTAAACTTGTAGATCCAAACCTTGAGGAAGTTATTATGATTTTCTATTCATTTTGAGCAGACCATAAAACCCCAAAATGATTAGACCAATTATGACAATGATTAGCATTATGGAAGACCATCCAACATGAATCACCTTTTCTCACCACCTGAAAAAAGACTGAACGGGCAGTGTAACATAGACCACTCATAAATTGGGCGCAAATTATAAATTGTCCCACAATAAGTGATGAGTTGGATGACCGCGATTTATCTATTTATATCCCCACCATAACAAACCTCAACTCTGTATGCTTATGCTTACTTTGTTCTTGTAGACCACTTTATTAAGTTGCAAAAACCTCTTTCGGTTCTCTTCGCAACCGAAAACACCTGCTTTACAACATCAATCTCTTTTCATACCGCTATGCATACGTCTTATGACCACTTTATCGATTAGTCTGAGAATAGCCCCCATACTAACCATGTACTTATGTTCTTAAATTCAATACAACTATACAGATGAGGAGCGATCTTTCAAATGAAAAACGCATGGTTTTACGTTTTAACAGGGTGGGCAGCCGTAACGGTTGGACTGTTTTTGGCTTCTTTTTTTCGGATCGATTGCAACAGAGAATTTCGGAATCACAGGTAACGGGCAGCAGCTTATTCATGCAGTCGTGATGAGTGGGGTTGTTGTACCGACGATTCTCATCTTATACAAAAAAATGAACAAAGCATTCCCTACATCAAGAACACCGGCATATTCAATGAAACGAGCCCATCACTTTTTTTAGTGGATTTATACTAGCAGCAGGATTAGCGATCGTCGGATTGTTTATTACAAGTGCGTTAAACCTTGTTGAAATTAATCAATGGAATGTACCAAGTGTGTGGGTTGGAGCACTGCTTTTAAATCTATTGATTGCTTTTTTCTATGAAGCATTACCAGAAGAATTGGCGTTACGGGGATTGATCTTCGATGCTTTAAACCATCGGTTTGCTGTCTTTCTTGCCGTACTTTTTCAAACAATTGCGTTTATGGCTATGGCACTTACTGTTAATTTCTTGCAAGTGCTCTTTGGAATGTCGACATTCGATTTGTTCTTCATGCAACTACCTCACCTTATTCTAATTTTTGTATTCGGTATTGCCTTAGCGCTCATTCGAATCTATACCGGAAGTCTTTGGGCAGCCATCGGTTTTCATTTGGGCTACTTAATGATGGCACGATTTTTAATCATGCCCGTAGAATACGGCGTATCTCCAATCGTCTCGTATGAAAGCACCTCTGAACTAAACTTAGGTCCCACTTTCATGATCGATACGATGATTTATGGTTGCATCGGCATCATGTTACTTCTACTGCTCGTTAGAAAGTTGCGTAGAAAAAAAGGTTTAGTATTTATTTACACTATTTTAGAACAATGAATTCGCAAAAACTCAAAATTTTTGTGTGCAGTTAGTTTTAGTGACTGTAGATCTTGATAGAATGCAAATTCAATTTGTGCATTCTATCATTCTGATAGAACTAACACGTACACTTCTTCATTTTAAATTAATTGAAATAAAGGTATAATTGAAAAGCACTCTTAATACTAGTATTTACATAATTAGTATTACATCTATTGCATTTAAAAGAATTAAACCAAGAGTACAACTCAATTCTCTTTATCTTCCTATAATAGTTCGTGCTCATTTAAATAAAGAACTAATTAACAATTGTTAGCTATGTATTTCTGAATTTTCGATCATAATTTCTTTACCTACTGCATTAATCTTGTCCACTTTATTCCTAATTACCTATCTAGCTCCCCACATTATCCAATGTTTAAATCGATTACCACTCGCTGTCAAACGCTTTTAAGCAGGTCATAAAAAAAGTTCGTGACATGATGTAAAAACAGTGCTACAATTCTGTTAATCATAAGTTCCATTATACAATATTTAATTCCATTGAATGGAACAATTAGCGATATTTGTAAGCGCTTTATATACGAAGGGGGTTATTTTATGAAAAAGTTTGGATTGTTGATGGGGATGATGGCAGTTAGTGTCCTCGGTGCATGTGAATCATCGGAGACTTCTGGAGAAAGTAACTATCCATCCCGAGACATTAATGGAATTATTCAGTGGGGTGAAGGCGGAGCAACTGACAATGTTGCACGCAGTCTCGCAATTCAAGCTGAGGAAGCTTTGGATGCATCCTTTGTCATGCAAAATCGGGAGGGTGCTACTGGTGCAATTGCAACTCAATATGTGTATGATCAGCCTGCAGACGGCTACAATGTGCTGTTCGGGGCAGAGAATCCACTCATTTATAATGTTCTAGGTATATCTGAAAGAGATTACATTGAAGATTTCTATCCGGTCAATATTATTGGACAAGGTCTTGCAGGAATCGTCGTGAAAGATGATTCAGAATTCGAAACATTAGAAGATCTCGTTGAGTATGCGCAAGACAACCCTGGTGATTTAACGTTAGGAACAAGTGGCGAAGGTGGCTTGCCACACGTCGTAGCTCAATGCTTTCCGCAGAGCTTGGTACTGAATTCAACCAAGTCCCATACGATGGAGACGGCCCATTGTTTACTGCAATGCTTGGGAATCAAATTGATGCGACCGTTGTTGGTGTTGCAGGTGCACAAGAATATGTTGAAGCTGGCGATATACGAATGCTTTCAATTGTTCATAACGAAGAAGTTGATGCTTGGGATGCTCCTGCATTAAGTGATATATATCCTGAATTTGACAAGTACCTTCCATGGGGACCATTTTACGGAGCATTTGTCCACCCAGATACACCGGATGACATTAAATCAAACCTGGTTGATGCATTTAATGAAGCAGTCGATGAAGAATCGTTTCAAGAACTTCTCTCCTCATTAGGCGCAGAGCCTATTAATATTAGCGGTGATGAAGCAGTCGAGTGGATGCAACAAACACAGGCGGTGTCGGCTTGGCTACTCTACGATGCAGGTGCAACTGAAAGTTCACCTGAAGAATTTGGGATCCCAAGAGTTGAAGATCTTAATTAAATTCTAAAGATGGGGGTGCGATGTGCGCCCTCTCTTTCAATTTATTTTTATTCCATCTACAAAAAAAGTGAGGACGCGAGAGTACATGCTTACATTACGACGAACGCTACCCGGCATTGTGATGATTATCGTCAGCTTGGTCATTTTATACCAATCTCTTCTAATTCAGGGAACTGAACAGCTGAACCCTTCAGGTGGTGGTTTTCTACCCGGAATCATTGCCATTGTACTCATCATTTGTGGAATCGTCACCATCATTAACGACCTTAGAAAAGAAGTAACCACAAAAACTGATGAAGAGAAAGAACGATCATTTTCCAAAAGTGATTACCTACTTATCTTTTCTTACTTTATCTTTATCGTCCTGTATGTATTGTCACTATCCTTTTTGCCTTTTCTCATAAGCACGATCTTGTTTTTGATCATCAGCATCTATTTACTTAAAGGTATTAAGTGGTACACGAATATTATTGTCTCTGTTGTTACTGTCATGATTATTTATTTCTTGTTTTCACAGCTTTTTAACATTGTCTTCCCCTAAGGAGCCAGCATAATGGAATTCTTACAACAAATTTTAATTCCTTTTTTTTGATTGGGAACTGCTCTTACTTGTGGCTGCCGGTACACTGGCAGGTATCTTTATCGGTGCAATTCCAGGGTTATCCGTTACAATGGCCGTCGCCTATTACTTTCCCTTACCTATTCTTGGGATATGCTACCAGCCCTTGCGCTCATGCTCGGTGTTTATTATGGAGGGGTTTACGGAGGATCGAGAGCAGCCATTCTCGTAAATATCCCTGGATCACCTGCTTCTGTTGCAACATCTCTTGACGGATATCCAATGTCTCAGAAGGGCGAAGCCGGTCTTGCGCTCTTTCTGACAACCATCTTTTCGTTTGTTGGTGGACTTATTGGTGTCATCGTACTAGCAAGCGCAGCTCCTGTTGTCGCCTCATTTGCTGTACAATTCGCAAACCGTGATTATTTTCTACTCGCAATGCTCGGACTTTTGCTAGTTGGTAACTTAAGCAATGGAACAATCGCAAAAGGTCTTTTCTCAGCTGGAGCTGGAATTATCATTGGATTGATCGGGATGGATCCTATTGGTGGAGGTTCACGCTTTACGTTTGGTTCATTACAATTAATGAATGGTGTGGACTTTATCATAGCATTACTTGGTCTCTTCGGAATGTCAGAGATCCTCTATCAGATGCGTGAACTTAAACGCCAAGGGAAGCCAGTTGAGTTAAAAAAAAGATGATTATCCCACCTTTGCGATTTATCTTTAAGTTTCTACCTCTCTCCTTGCGTGTTTCAATTTTAGGAGTGTTGACGGGTGCATTACCAGGTGCAGGTGGTGAAATTGCCGCACTCCTTTCATATGATCATGCAAAACGTTCAACGAAGAATCCAAATCGACCATTCGGAGAGGGAGCTCATGCAGGTGTTATTGCGCCTGAGGCAGGGAACAGTGCAGCCATTGGTGGTGCAATGATTCCAATGCTTACACTTGGATCCCAGGGGATGCCGTAACTGCAATATTCATCGGCGCTCTCTTTATACACGGACTTCAACCGGGCCCAATGCTGATGGCTCAAAGTGGTGACCTCTTTTGGGTAATGGTAGGATCCTCCATTCTTGCAAACGTATTCCTACTCATTTTCGGTTTAATGGTCGTCTCTATATTCATTCGAATTGTCACGGTTCCTAAACAAATTCTACTCCCAATCATTGCAGTTATCACAGTGATTGGTTCGTACGCAATGAATTATAGTCTAACTGATGTCTATTGGATGCTTGGATTTGGATTAATCGGATTCTTTATGAAAGTGCATAATTTTTCAGTTGCGCCTCTTGTGTTAGGCATCATACTAGGACCACTAATTGACACTTCATTTAGACGAGCTTATATGTCTGCCAACGGTTCAATGCCCGATTTTCTATCAGGATTTGTAACAAATCCAATCAGTCTTGTGCTCACAATTGTTATCGTATTTACAATCTTTTCTCAAACGCCGATTTACAAAAAGCTAAAGCAAAGAGTCTTTCCTAAGAAGCAGCAAGCTTAACTATAGACTCATTAAAAACAAAACGCTACAAGAGTATGGGATGTATACTCTTGTAGCATTTTTCTTGCATAATCGTATCATTAACATTCAGCTCACTTTTCTTCGAACTTTCCAGATTTGTTGATACGGTTAGCTTACCTCAACTATGTGTGCATTCTCGACATATAGTTAGGTTGTTTCAACTTAAACCCTTATAAAACATCCTCATTTCAAATTCTGCTTGTTCAATACTTCTATTCCATCCAACTTGTATTGACAATATTGCCATTCAAAAACGTGCCTGTAATGCATAGATATGATAAGTAATCGTGGTAAATCTAATGTCTGCCTGTATGACAGAAAGTAAGAGGCCGTACTCTTTGATCGCTACGTTAGATAGCCTTGAAATAAGAAAATCCGAACAAATTCATTATTCTACTTAATAGAATGTGAATTCGTTCGGATTTTCCATGTTATATGACCTTTGCACTTATGAAGCTTTAATAGTAGCGGTCATATTTCAGCTTCGTCTCAAAAGTAATATAACGTGTTTAGGGTGAATTGTCGTTCAGCACGTATCTATAAACGCTACTTATATCACGTTCTTCGTTCTTAATTGCACGATTTCATCTACAGTTAAACCTATATCTGTAAGAATTTCTTCGTTATTTTCACCAAGATCGGGGGCGATGCTTCGAATGCTACCTGGTGTCTTTTCAAACTTTGGAATAATTCCCGGAACTTTTATAGTCCCAAGTCGTGGATGATTAACTTGAACGATATTCTCTCTTGCCTTATACTGCTCATCATTAAATATATCTTCAATACTCATCACAGGACTAACCGGAACACCGAATTGATCTAATTGTTCAAGTAAATCCTTGCGTTCTTTCGTGGCAATCCACGCCCCTACAATCTCATTCGTTTCATCGTTGTTTTCGAGTCGTTTAGAATTTGTATAATAGCGGGGGTCTTCCAACATATCTTTCCTATCCATCGCATCAGCCAAACGGTTAAATGTCGTATCAGTACTCGTCACGAGTACAACCCAATGACCGTCTTTTGTTTTAAACGTCCCTGAAGGTGAGGAGTGTCCATGAAGACCAGGAGCACGTTCGCGCACTTTTTGAAGCTGATCGTATTCTGCCACAAGAAACTCCATCATTCGGAACACCGTTTCATATAAGGCTATATCGACCATTTGGCCGCTACCTTCTTCAGATATATCTCGGTTGTACAAAGCAGTAACCGCGGCAAACGCAACGTAGATACCGCAAATGTAATCCGTTAAAGAAAATGGCGGACTGACCGGATGACGATCGGTAAATCCTTGAAGGTATGTGTAGCCGCTAAATGCTGTTGCAGGTGTACCAAATCCTGCTTTTTCTTTATATGGCCCAGTCTGCCATAACCGGATACACGAATCATTATTAAGTCAGGATTTTCTTCTTTAAGTACGTCATAACCAACACCCCACTTCTCAAGGGTTCCTGGTCGAAAGTTTTCAACGAGAATGTCTGCTTTTTTAGCAAGCTTTTTTTTAAAATTGTTACGCCTTCTGTTTGGTGAAGGTCCAGTGTCAGTGAGCGTTTATTCCTTGAAAGCCCGGGCCATCGAAGTGGTTCCCCGTCCTCTGAGAATGGACCGACGCTACGAGAGGTGTCTCCCCTTCCTGGAATTTCAACTTTGATTACATCTGCTCCAAAGTCCCCAAGAAGCGCCGTACCGTAAGGTGCTGCAATCATTGTCGAAACATCAAGGATGGTAACCCCTTCTAAAGGTGTCTTAACCATGGATTTAATAGCTCCTTTCTATTTACCGAGCAATCATTACGGAATGCTAACGTGTGATTTGGTACTGTTTGGTGAATAAATATCATTAATATTCCATTGACCATCTGTTGGTACAGGCTCATTTCTCATGGCAACATCAATTAGAACAGGCTCATTAGCTTCTATAGCTTCCTTGACTGCATCCTTGAATTCCTCTGCTCTCTTTACTTTTATCCCTTTAACTCCAAACCCTTTTGCAATCGCAGCAAAGTCAGGTGTATACGTTTCGCCGTTTTTCTTAAATAATGTTCCGTATGTCGTATCATAATGAGCCATTTCCAAGCCGGCGATCGTGCCGTATGCACTATTATTCATGACCACCCATACGACTGGAATGTTCTCTTCAACTGCCGTTGCCAAGACTGCCGGGTTCTGACCGAAACCACCATCGCCGATTAGAGAAACGACAACACGGTCCGGGCGGGCAATTTTTGCCCCAAGCGCGGCACTTGAGCCAAATCCCATCGTTGCAAAACCACCTGGTGTGAGAATAGATCCTGGTGTGTAAATTGGGAACTGTTGTCCTACCCCATTTTTGTTCCATCCCACATCTGTTGTAATAAAAGCATCACGTGGCAATACTTCTCGTACATCTGACAAAATTCTCTCTGGTTTCATTGGAAAGGAATTGCTATTCACATTGTCACTAATACGCTCACGCAAGTCTTTTCGATATGTCTGAATGTCTTCTTTTAATTGTTCATTTCGTTGAATTCCTTCTGGGTATAGACGTTTTGCAACACGGATTAAGGCCGTTAAAGCTCGCTTCAAGTCTGCAATTGCGCCAATCTCTACTGGATAATTACGTCCAATTTCATTCGGATCAATATCAATTTGAATAAGCTTCGTTTTAGGGATCTCGAATGTCACGCCCGGGTACCATGAACTGCTGTCTGCTTCTTTAAAGCTCGTTCCTAACCCAAAAAGGTAGTCTGCATTCTTTGTCTGATCATTGATGAATTTAGTACCCCAAAAACCTGTCATTCCTAAAGTAAGCGGGTGATCATCTGGTAACACACCTTTACCCATTAAAGAGTGAGCAACCGGTATACTCATATGATCGACGAACTCACGAATTTCCTCCGTGGCATCTGCCAATACGACACCACCACCTGCATAAATAACAGGGCGATTCGCCTCCGCCAATGTCTTAACGATGTGCTCTGCTGTTTCTTCATCAAGTGATGGCTTCTCGATTACACGGGTGTGATGCTGGAGATTTTCAAAAAGACTAGTCTCTACCTCTTTAGAGAAAATATCCATTGGAACGGATACGAGAACAGGCCCCGGACGACCACTTTCTGCTACTTGGAACGCCTTTTGTAAGATTTCTGGGAATAGGTCAGGACGATCTACACGCCAAGCACGTTTGACAAAAGGACGATAAATCTCGTATTGCGCACCGTCTGCATGAAGATTCACTTCTTGGTGTGGGTGCTTCCCGTAGTAATGACTCGGCACATCACCTGCGATTACAACCATTGGAATCGAATCGAGCGCTGCGTTAGCAACCCCAGTAGCCGCATTAGTCAAGCCAGGTCCTAAGTGACTTAATACGACTGCAGTTTCTTTCTTAGCACGTGCATACCCATCTGCAGCATGCGCGGCAATTTGTTCATGGCGCACATTAATAAATTGTATGGAGCTTTTATCAAGCTCTGATAATACGGCAATGTTTGTATGTCCACATAAACCGAATATATGCTCAACATTCCGATCTTCTAAATATTTAACTAATTGAGTCGAAATGAGTTTCTTCATGGTTGTTCCCCCTTGTTTTGAAAATCAATGATAATTTTTGCAAAGTTACCTGAAAGTGCAAGTTCATACGCTTCTTCATAATTCTCTAACGGTAAAATTTTTGAAATAAACACTGTTGGATCAAATCGTTCGTCTGAAAGATATTCAATGCTCTCTGCAAAATCTTTAGGGAATCGATAAATGATGCTTCCGTAAATCGTCTGTTCTTTTCTTACAATTTGGCCAACTGGCAATTCTGAAGCGTTGGTGATACCAATTAAAAGTACAGATCCTCCCGGTTTTAGCCAACGAAAACATGATTGCACCGACTGAGGAGTTCCCGCAGCTTCGACGACATAATCAAAGGTATCAGGTTCAATGTCGTTTGGATGCGTTGCTTGAATATGCGGGAAAGATTTAAGCATTTCTAGTTTATCTACATTAATATCTACTGCTGTGACGTCAGCTCCTAAGTAATCGGCAAGTGCAACTGTTAACAATCCTTCAGTCCCACAACCAATGACGAGTACTGAATTCCCTTTTCTCAAATTGAGTTTTTTTGAGGCCGTGAACAATAACTGCCAAAGGTTCAATCAGTACGGCTTTTTCATCGGAAACTTCATCTGGAATCGGAATAACATAGCGAGCATCAATAATAAATTCATGAGAAAACCCACCATCGGCGTTTATCCCGATTGACTTCTTATTTGGGCATATATTTTCTTGTTCATTCAAACAATACTCACATTCCCCGCAGAATGTATTCGGTGTAACAACGACTCTTGTTCCTTCCGTAACGTTCGCAATGCTACCGGCTTCTTTGACAACACCAACAAGTTCGTGACCAGGTCTCACAGGATATGTCGCATGTTGTATTTTTCCACGGTACACAGATAGGTCAGAACCACAAATCCCACCATAAGTCACACGTATCTTCACTTCATTAGCCGCTACACGGCTAGTGGTTCAGATTCTCTAAGAACTAAAGAATTCGGTTCAGCAATAAATAACTCACTCACAATGTCATTCCCCCATTACATCTTCAATCACTTGCAAGACAGCATTGAGCTGCTCAATCGGCATTTGCCCAGGTGCCGAACTTGCACTACCGACAGCAAAGGTCATAGCTGAACCACAGGCTCCACCCATCATTCGGGAAAGTGCTCCGAGGCGTCCCATTGACATCGTGACAATTGGAATTGAAAGGTGTTTGGAAGCTTTCGTCGTCGCTTGCATAAGATCAGCACGTCTTCAATTGATTGTGGCATGACAGCAATTTTGCCAATATCCGCACCTTGTTCTTCTGCTTCTTTCAATTTGTTGTAGATTTCTTCTACACTCGGTGTCTCTGAAAAGTTGTGATAAGACATTAATAATTGCACTTGATGGTCTTCTGCCAACCTCTTTACTCTATCTATATCCACTTGGTCTGCGCTAAGCTCAACATCGATGAGGTCTACCGTGTTGCTCGCAATTATTGCTTCATACATATCAAACACTTGCTTTTCGCTAATTGTAATCTCTTCTCCACCTTCTCGAGTCGACCTACGAGTAAAAAGGATCGGAATGTGAGCTGAGCGATTTTGGATTTCTTCAGCCACTGATTTAACTGCTTGCAAATCATCAAGCTTCTCAAAGAAATCGACTCTCCACTCAATCATGTCAGGGTTCTTTTTTTACAATGACCTCCAACTGTGTCATTAATGAATTGCGATCGGCCCCCGTCAATGGTGTACAAATAAGCGGACGCTTCTGCTCACTATGTTGAGCTATCGACAATTTCAACTGTTTCTTCATGTTTCACAACTCCTTTTACAATAAGTCTTGTAGAACAATCATTTTCATTTCTGTCATTTCTTCAACGGCAAAACGTGCACCTTCACGACCAAGTCCACTATTTTTAATTCCTCCGTATGGCCAGTGATCAAGACGATAGTTCGACGTGCCGTTGACAACAACCCCGCCCATGTCCAATTCGATTGCGGCTTTTCTAATCACACCCATAGAGTTTGAGAAAATACCAGCTTGTAAGCCAAATTCGGAATCATTTACTTCTGTAATTACAGCATCTAAATCACTATAAGGGAGAATGCTGATGAGTGGTCCAAACACTTCGTTGCACACAACCTTGCTCGTCGGTTTCGGACGATAAAGAACAGAAGGCTGAACTGCCGCTCCATCTACTCCACCTCCTGCAATTAATTCAGCACCGTCTGAAACTGCTTCTTCAATCCAAGTTGCAATTCTCTTACCCGTGTTTGCATCAACAACACATCCTACATCTGTTGTTTCATCGAGAGGATCACCTTGCTTGAGTTCACTTACTTTTACTTGGACTTTTTCTACAAATTGTTTAATAACTTGTTCATGAACATAAATGCGTTGAACAGAAATACAGCTTTGACCAGAGTTGCTAAACCCAGTTTTCACGCTTAATGTGGCTGCTCTTTCCACATCTGCATCAGAGTGAACAATCGTTGCCGAATTCCCACCAAGCTCAAGTAGTACTTTCTTCATTCCAGAAATTTTAGAAATTTGCTGACCTGCTGGGACACCGCCTGTAAATGAGATAATATTCGTGCGCCCATCTGAAACAATTTGTTCACCAACTTCTCTTCCACCAAGTACCATATGCAATGCTTCTTTTGGCATTCCTGCTTCTACCATTAATTCGACAAATGCAGTAGCAATGAGTGTCGTTTGTGGTGCTGGTTTCAACAATGTGACGTTACCCGCAGCAAAAGCCGGTCCGACCTTATGACAAACGAGATTAAGCGGGGCGTTGAATGGTGTAATGGCAGCGATAACGCCTGCTGGTATTCGAAAGGTTAGTGCCATTGAGTTCTTACCCCGTTCAGATGCATTTCCCGGAATTGTCTCACCAATTAAACGCTTTGCCTCTTCAGCAGACTGCTCAAGTGTTTCAATAGAGCGAGAAACCTCATCACGCGTATTCTTTAAAGCTTTTCCTACTTCCAAAGAAATGAGTTTGGCAAATGTCTCTTTTTGTTCCGCTAACAGATGTGCAGACTTTTTCAAAATCTCTGCCCGCTTTGCAGCAGAGAGTCCAGCTACGAATTTCTTTCCTTCATACGCTTTGGCTAGTGCCTGCTCAACTTCTTCTTGTTCTGCCTCCACTGTTTGCCAATCACTTTACCGTTGTAGGGGTTTACGATATCGACACCCTCTGTATTCTTTTCAACCCACTGTCCTTGAATAAACGATTGTGCTTTTCTCATGATCGCTCTCCCCCATTCTGTTTTTGGACGCCTGTATATCGAACGAGGTGCTCTTCATTCGGACAAGGTCCTTTAATTCGAACTCCGCTCATTAATTCTTCATAAGCGTGAGCAACGATCCCCATCCTCGTGAAAGAGCAAAGATACCTTTTGCCGCTTCAGCAGGGATTTCAAGTTCACATTGAATAGCCGCAGAGATGCCGTCCACATTGATTGTCATGTTTCGACCTTTTCGTTCTGAAAGGCGATCACGATAATTTGCTAAAATTTCTAAGTATGAACCACTAATCTCTCCGCTGGAAATTAACTGTTCTGATAACGTATAAAGCCTGCTGACACGTGGATCATTATCATGTAGTTGATGCCCAAAACCAGGCAGCTTTCCTTTACGACTAAAAATTTCCGTGAGTTTTTCATCTATGGCATTTTCATTGTTTACAAGATTCTCTTTCGTTTCATAGAGGATACTCATTGCCTCCTCTACCGCTCCTCCATGAACATCTCCGAGCATATTCATGCCGGTTGCAACAGCAGAATTAAAAGATACTCCACATGTTGCCGCCATACGTGCTGCTGCAATAGAGGGAGCACGAGGCCCATGATCTGCTCCAGCAACAAGAACACTTTCAAACAAATTTGCTTGCACCTCTGTCAAATGCTTTCCACAAAGTAAAAAAAATAACATTTGGGTATATGAAACATTACCAATTAAATCTTCAACACGCTCTCCGCGTATTATAATTTCATTTTTATTAATTTGACTAATACTCGTCTCCCACCATGCACCGCCATTTGAATAGGCTTCCAATGCACTACGACTCATAGATATCCCCACTTTCTAGCTTAATAACTGGTGTACAAGTTCTTTTAGGCTTGCTAGGTAGTTATCCACATTATCTTCTGTAAATCTTTGAGCTAAACCACTGATCGAGATGCAATAGTGAACCTCACCATCTTGGTTAAAAATCGGAGCCGAAATGGCCGACAATCCTTGTTCTCTTTCTTCATGGGTCACAGCATAACCCTGTTCTTTGATTTGTTTTAAGTCACGTTTTAGAACTTCCAGTCGCTCAGGATTATTCATCTGTTTAAAGATTCGTTCCTGGAATGCAGGGCTTTGATAAGCGAGTAACACCTTCCCCCCGGCGCCAGCAAACAAAGGCAATGGTTGTCCTAACGACACGAGATGGCGAAGGGGGCGAAACCCTTCGAATTGTTCGATACAAATTCTGCGGTCATTAGCAATCGTATACAAGTTTACCGTTTCGGACGTTAGTTCACGTAGCCTTGACATAACAGGCTTTGCGACTTCTTTAATATCAAAGGACTTCCCAGCAATTGAACCCAAATAATACAATTTATGACCAAGTTTGTATTTCATCGTACTCTCATTCTTAATAATTAAGCCGTTTGTTTCCAACGTAGAGAGCATCCTAGTCGTCGTTGATTTAGCTAACTCAATCATGTTTGATATTTCTGTCAACGTTAACTCTTGTTTTTCCATTGAAAAACAATCTAGAATGTCCAACGCTCGTTGCACAGTTCGCAAAGAATCTTTCTTTTCCAATCATAACCCGCCTTTTTGATGTTCCATTAAATAGAACACGATTTCGTTAAATGGTACCACCATTGTAAAACGGGACGGATAGCGTGTCAATTTGAAAACGCTTTAATTTTTATTTACTTCTGTTTCTATGGATGCTATGAACATTTTGGCAGATTGTAAACAACGACGAACAAACTCTTCATTTCCAAACTCTTTCGCACGTGCTTTATGAGGCATTTCGAGTGACATTGGAACTTTTGGAATTCGCTTTAAAACTTCACCAACATTGGTTCCTCCTTCGCCAATATAAAGCCGCTCTTCACGAACAATACGAGTCATCTCCTCACGATCAAGAGGTATTTGGCCAATTGCATCACATAAATGGAAATAGCGAAACCAATCTTTAGGAATATGATCTAAGTCCTCAACTCGATCTCTTGAACGATGAAAATGATGCGCGTCAATCATTAATCCAGAATTTGATCGTTTAGTAGATTCTAGTACATCGACAGCACCTTGTAAGGTTGACACAGTAGCAATTGGTACAAATTCTAGCTCTATCGTCAAGCCATATGGTTTTGCTATATCACAAAGCTCTGCAAAACATTCTTTGGCAAACACAATATCCTCTGTCCATATGCTACTTAGAACGTGTTTACCACCCAGCTCTGCAGCAACATGAAAAGCAGGTTCATAATCCGCTGGATTGGTATCGCTATTAATCTTTGCTAACTCAATATCCAAAAGCTCCATCCCTGTCTCTTGTATAGCTTTACGCGTATCTCTAAACATCTCTTTCTTGTTTGCAAGGTCATAATTCGGCTCGTTAGGCAATCCCATGTAGATTGGACGTATGCTTACATAGTCATACCCTGCTTTTGCGGCAATGTATGTCAATTCGGGTGGTGCTAGATCCAATGCTGTTAAATGTGCAAGTGAATATTTATAGCTCATTTTGATCCATTCCTCTCATACTTCTTGGTTTTTTTCTACCATTTCGGCGGTTGTTCTTATAACTGCTCTTTTTCGTAAGCGCTTTCTAAAAATGACCACATTATTTGAATAAACCCTATCCATGTAGAGATTTAGATAGTATTTGACACTCCGTTTATTTACAATACTCAGATATTTATCTTTCCACTTCAGAATTCATTGCAGCTAATTTCCCATGAGATGAAACCTCCATGATCTGAACATTTTCCTCGTACCTGCATCACTCATTCCTATTAAAACAGCAATTTCTTAAACATAAAGCTTAACTGAGATACTAGTATACAAGTTAAGACAGACAAAGGGCAGTAAAGCTTTTACATTTACCGCCTTGCTGAAAAATATTCTGGATATTTCTCAAAAATGTAATCATAGTACGCCCAAACATTGTTAAGATGCTCAGTTAACTTAATGTCTAAATCCGTAGCATTGTTGGATTCAATTAGTTGTAGCATCTTTTCGTGGTCTTCAATAATTCGTTTTGTTTCTTGTGTTTCATAGAATTCAAGATAACGCATACGATTTACATGCCCGCGAACTTGCCTCACATATGCACTTAATGTTTCATTTCCACAAATTTCTAAAATTTTATCATGAAAAACTTCATCATAATGATAAAATTGCTCTAAATCTTCTTTATTGGCAGCTTCCTTCTGTTGCATAATCACATCAAGCACTATACTTTTATGCTGTATTGCTTCTTTTGTCCCTGAATTCCATGCTTCAGCAACTTGTCTAAAAGCTGTCCTTTCTAGACTCTCACGTACTTGGAAGGCTTCTTTCACTTTATTTAATGAGATGTATTCAACTTGAATACCCTTTTGCGGAATGACTCGTAAAAATCCTTCCGATGACAACAAACGGATGGCCTCACGAATCGGTGTTCTGCTTACTCCGAGCAACTGTGCAAGCTCATTCTCTGAAATCATTTGTCCTGGCTTATACTTCAACGTTATTACTTCGTTATACAAATAACGGTAGATCTCAGTACCTAACGTCTTTCGTGGAAATGTTATGTGTGCCATAGTTCACCTGCTTGTATTCTGAATTAAGGTAATTTTAAGTGCATACTAGTATACATGTCAACAAATGAATCACTTGCCCTCTCGTCATTTAAGCTGATGAATCGATAGCTTGTACGTATTTCCATTAAAAATATAAGTGTAATCATGAAACAAAACAACCCTTTTAACCGTTGTCAAAAGGGTTTCTTGTGTCCATGAGATTAAATTTCCCTCTTCTTCTCTTTACGAACCTTTACGAAATACACGCATAATAAAATAGTCAGATGATAATACACGAGTGCCGAAGCTAAGACAGGAATCCAAGCCCCCGTTCCAAGTCCTATGACAATCGCCATGAGCATGATTCCAGAATTCATCACCACAACATTGAAAAACCGTCGTTTTTCTCGAGGCGTGATGGCGGATTCTGTGACATGAATGACTTGGGAAGGTCCAAATATAACTAGAGGACCAATGAGGACAACTAAAAAGAATACACTTAACATCGTGTCCATAATCAGTGATCACCCTCTCTGTTGTTACAACAATCCCATCAATTCCGTAAGTGCTTTACCTAATTATTTATGATTGTATGCAACGGATCGTGACAGTTGCTTCTCAACATGAGCGTATGAAAAAAACACCTTTACTCATTAAAGGTGTCTTCGATATGACTATAAACATTCTTCTAAAAACGTAAGTGTCTCTTCCCAAGAGTTGATCGTCGCTTCTGCATTTGCTTCTCTCGTTCCCCCGAAGATCATCGACATTGCAACGTTTGTATCGCCAAGTGTCTGTGAAGATGCGGTAAATGACTTGGAAATGCAGAGAAGTGCCCCGCACCTTCTTGAATGATCACACGGACGTTCGATTTACTATGATGTTGAAGTTTCTTTTCCATTAACTCTGAGAAAAATACTGCAGGTTGAATGTGATCATCCGTACCCGCTACGAGCATCACCGACGCATCAATTTTCTCGACAGGAATGAGATGTTCTTCGTACTGCTTTTGATCCGCCAAGTTTCTTTCTATCGCTTCTAAGCCTGAAAATGGCTTTCTCTTAATCATATGGCCGAAGAACGACAACATATCTGAGAATGTTTGCTTCGCTGCAAAATAAGAAAACGGTTCACCATTGTATGTCCACGCGGGCTTTGCTACGGGTTGGAAGTTCTGAATCCCAGAAAATTGCACTGCGCTCGGCGCAACACCAATCACTGCTTTTAAGCTCGAATAAGAGGATGCATACAATAACGCAAGCTCAGAACCTCGTGAATGTCCGATCATTGCAAGTCTTTCGTTATCCACAATCGTCTTTTCCTTCAAGTATGTAAACGCATTGTCAACATACTCTAGTGGAATGTTCACAATTCCTTTCGGCAATCCTGCTTTACCAAAGTAGGCGAGCGCCATCACCACATATCCTTTTGAGGCAAGTAAGGCTGCGGCGGACTCATGGTGTGCACCATCTGAGCCTCCAACGATCACAATTGCAGGCAATGGATCATTTGTATGAGGATAATACACTGTACCGACGAGCTCTTTGTTTTCAATGACTTCTTTTTGGATATCATCTGTTAAAAATGTTCTCGTCACCATTGCTTTAGCAATCATTTTATTATCATCCATTAGTTCCAGTTCAAACGTTACCGGTGCATCTGAGTGTTTCACGAACATTCTTTCTTTTCCATCTTTACTTCTCATCGATTCAATCAGCCTCATCAAATCGTTTTGCATCTTAATCGTACCGTGTTCATCAGCGAGCGCGTCCATCGCTGCAATGAATGCATGACCTCGATCGTCCTTCGTTGAGGTTGCTATACGAAAGGACTTATTCGCGTCTCCAGTCTCGATCTGTAATGAGAAACTTTCTGTTACTAACGTACTCTCTTCTTGAATTTCAATTCTTACCTTCTGTTCAATCATTGTAATGAAACTCCCCACTTTCAAATGAACCGTTTACCATACGAGCAGAAACAAACCAAATCCAGAAAAACTAACACCAATGAAAATCACAAAGGCACGAATAAGTGCTGTTGGGAGGTTCTGAATCCACCTCGTCAACCACTCCACTTCAAAATACGGGCTATTAATTTTCCCTTTTGACTTCAAATCCGCTTCACTTAATTTTTTTAGACCGAGTAGAATGACAACAATTCCCCAAAGAAAGAACAACACTCCGAAAAAGATGTTCATAAGCTAATCCTCTCCTAAAAACATTGTCTAAGACTCTTCATCTAATCGATGCAAAAAACGTTTCATTTCGGCTGCGATCTGTTCAGGTTCATACACGTGAATATAGTGACTACGATCAATTTCGATCAATTCATTGTCCGTTATTTCATTTAAATACTTGTTCAATGTTTCTCGCCAATCATCGATTCCCGTCCCTTGACCGTTCGAAGCAAAAAAACAACATCGGCGTCTCCCTAGGAATATGATTGCTTACAACTGCCGCGTTCTCATGCACTCGCTCAATCTCCTCGCGCATATTCTTCGTCATCGTTCCACGATGAATGAAAGATTTGTAAGCTTTTTTATCCTCTGTAGATAAGTACGCCGTCGAGAAAATATCCGCTTCTTTTACAAACGAAGGCAAGATGCGCAAACCACCAAACTCACTTAAGGCACCCGAGCCAGTTATGATTATTGAGCTCGGTACCTGCAATTGCTCATAGCTCTTTGGTACGGCAGGATCAAGACCGACAATCGCTTGCACTTCTTCAGGATAAACAGATGCATAGTAAAGTGCTTCAAGACCAGACATGGAGTGGGGTGCCAACACATACGGCGTCGATGTCCAGAAAGGCGAAGTGCTTCTCTCATTTCCGCCACCATTTGCTCGACAGTACGGGGACTGTCTGATTCTGCACTCCAACCGTATCCTGGCTTTTCCACTACAGCAATACGATACTCATCTGTAAGAAGCGACCATAATGGCTTGAAATCAATCGTAGGTGCTTGGGTTCCGCCACCACTCATAAAGACAATTGTGGTCTCGCCTTTTCCTTCGCTATATACGTGCATGTTGGCATCATTGATATTTACAACGTCACCTGGAGCGGGGAAACGTTCTCTTTCATTGTCACTCGCTACGAGGTGTAGCAATCGAATTCCAACGATGAGGACAATGAATCCTATCGTAACGATCATCGCAAAGATCTTTATCCTTCTCATAATCTCCTCATTCATTGAAAATTATTGATAAATAGAACTTTAGACCTCCTTATTCTATCATAAGTTATGCTGAACGATGATCTTCTTGTTCAGAAAATAGGGGATCTTTTTGCTTGTTCAAGATTGCTATGGAGAAGCCAATTGCACCGATTGCCATGATACTCACGAAAACGATTAATGTGGCTCGTAATGAAAACAAATCCGCAAACAACCCGAGCATAAGAATGAGCAAAATTTGGCTAGCACTTTGAATCAAATCATAGATGCTCGTCACCCTCCCCATCATCTCCACGGGTACATTGTTTTGATAAAAAGTTGTCATCCCTGCATATAGAAATGCATTAAAAAAAATCCGAGAATCATAAAGCCTACAGTGACCGACAAAAACGACCACGACAACGCATAAATGCCATACCCGCTAATCGTCAACAGGAGTCCCATGACAATCATTACTCGAATGGAAAGATGTTTTGAAATCATCGTTAATACTAGACCACCAGCAATCGCACCAATGCCTGTTAAGCTAATTAATAGACTAAATTCAAATTCACTCAGCCCAATGACTTGTTGTGTGAATACGACTTCTTGTGCATCCATCGCAAACGTAAATGTCATTAACAAAATAAAACTCATGTAAATGAGCGCAACATAGCGTTGTTGTTTCATAAACGACTGTACGACTCGAAAGTCTTGAATCACTTGCGCAATGGTTAGTGTAGGAATCTTCTCATTCTCCCGCTTCTCATTGTCTGGCATTAGCCAGAGAAGGAATGCGGCAATGAGGAAAAAAAGAGACATTAATCCAAAACGTAAGTTGTACCGTTGTAAGCATAATTAACGCTCCACCAATTGCCGGTCCAATAATACCTGCACTTGATGTGAACAGAGATCGTAACGAGTTGAACTTTTTGCGCTTCTCTTTAGGTACTGTCATCGTGACAAATGTCATTGAAGCAGGGTGATAAAACGCACGTGCAACACTAAGTAAAACCAAGATCAAATAAACGACAAAAAGATTAGGCGCTAAAGGTATACACGCCACAAAAACCGCTCGGCATACGTATGTAACCATCATCACTTTCCGTTTACTACGATCGTCAATAAAGCTACCCGTCCAGAACTTCGCAATCATATTCGTTAAAGGTCCAATTAACCAAAGCGTTGCAACAGCCGCTGCAGAACCCGTCAGTTGAAAGACGAATAGATTAATTGCGACTAAGTAAATAAAGTCACCAACACTTGAAATGCCTAACGTAGACAACAACAGAAAACGTGGTTTCCAGTCATCTCTTTGCAAAAACATCCCACCTTACCGTTTCAGTTGATAACCCTTTCCGTTACTGAATCCGAATCTCCTTGTCCAATTCACTAATTTCAATAATTTGTCATAAAAAATAAGCCACGCAAATGCGAAGCTTTAGGTCATTCATGATGTAACTCATGCTCTTCAGATTCGGATCTTTTCCATTTGATGTACGTGTAGATCAACTGAAAGACGTGAGAAATTATTAACATTGAAATAATAAGAATATCAATTGCAACTCCCCAAGTCGATAACATAAAAATGAAAAAAATCGTAAAAATAATGAACGGTGTCATCCAGAATGTGCGTATAAACTTCCTTCGATACGATAAACGGTGATAGTTTAACGTGAAGCCTTGATCAACTTTCTCTTCATTTTTGTAAGCATACGAAACTGCATACATAACGAGTAAACCGACTCCAATTACTAGTAGAATCACTACCAACATCTAAAACTCTCCTATGAATGTAGAATCACTTCCCTAACGTCCATCATGCTAAACTCCTGGCGGTTGTTTCTTCAATTCATGCTGGGCATCTCTCACGCCATGTTTCACAGCAAAACGAATGACAAAGTAAGCAACAACTGCACCAGCGGCAAAAAAAGCGATGTACAACAAGATCGCAAACAAACCGATCCACTCGAATCCCATTCTAATTCCTCCTTTAGTACCTATACCCGTCATATTCATGACGTTAACTTCAAAGGAGTTATTCAGGCTCATTTTTTTGCCACACGTATCTTCATCCCATGTTTACGAGCTCATGTTCAGAACATACTTCGATCCCATGCTTTTTCAAAAGAGCTGCAGTGACACCATTGCCTTGAATTTTCTCACCATTGAATGATCCACTATAGATCGACCGACTCCCGCACGACGGGCTGTCTTCTTTTAAAATAACAAGGCTTGCATCTAGTTCCTGAATTTTACTTAACGTTTTGTAAGCACCTGCTATAAATTGTCACTCACATCATTTCCTTTTTTTTGTCGATGACTTGTGCACAACCCTCAAGCACGTCATCCCCTGTTCCACCTACGATTTCCGCAGGTTCCCTTGGTGTCTGTAATCCCCCAAGCAATTCCGGGCAAACCGGGATCGCTTTCCTCTCACTAAGCCACTGTTGAATTAACTCATGACCTTTATGTTGGCCATCATAGCGAACCGGCATCCCGGCTAAACAAGCACTAACAACAATCATTTCATCACTCCTCGTTCGTTGACACGCACAACTGAACCTCTGCAACCGAACTGATCGCAGAGGTCGTTATTCCAGATTTTTCTGCTTAACTCATCACAAATCCTTCGAAATCATTTTGGATGACTTGATCACAGATCTGCTTAAAAATCGGAAAGCCAGCGACAAAAATCGGAAAGCGGCTTGTGCGATTTTCAATATTCGTACCAGTATACCAAGAATCCGTTTTTACGTATAACGTGTAGTCCGCAATCGTCTTACATTCATTACTCCAATTTGACACCGCTGCTTGAACGACTTCAACATTCGTACTCCCTTTTTCCCTCGCATTCATAATCAAGTCCGTAATAAAGTCGACATGTTGCTCAATAGCAACCGGCATGTTCATGAGAACCGAAGGGCTTTGAGGTCCTGTAATCATGAAGAAATTAGGGAAATCATCCGTTGCAACTCCTAAGTACGTTTGCACGGTCTCACCGTTTTGCCAATGCTCTTGAAGTGATTGACCGCTACGTCCGTGAATATTCATTTTAAACAAAGACCCTGTGATCCCGTCATATCCTGTGGCAAACACGATCTTATCAAAGTCATAAAGCGTCTTGGTCGTCTGGATCCCCGTTTTTGTGAGCACTTCAATCGGTTCTTGCTTCACGTCAACGAGAGAGACGTTCGGTTGATTAAAGGTCTCATAATACCCACTATCAAAAATCGGACGCTTCGCAGCGTAGTAATACTCCGGGCATAACTGTTCTGCGACATCTTCATTTTGAACAGTCGAGCGAATTTTATTGCGAATAAAGTTCGCTGCTGTTGCGTTGGATTCTTCGCTTATTAATAAATCATTATACGCGGTTGGAAAAACAAACCCACCTTTATTCCACGCATGTTCATAGATTATTTCACGCTGTTCTTTTGTTTCATCAAGAGCAGACACTTCGCGCCGGTCCGTAGGCATGCCAAGACGAGTCGAATACATTAATTCACGGATTGAACTTCTATCCTTCTTTACGCTGTCGATGTAGTCATGCTCATACACGTAATTGTTCGCGGGCACTGCATATTGCGGCGTACGTTGAAACACGGTCAACGACTTGGCCTCTTTTGCAATCACTGGAATCGCTTGTACGCCGCTAGATCCCGTCCCGATGACTGCTACGTCTTGATCTTTAAAGTCTACTTCATCAACTGGCCAATCACCCGTGTGATACCATTCCCCCTCAAACTGATCAATCCCTGAAATTGGTGGAACATTCGCTTTGGATAAACATCCTGTTGCCGCAATGAAATACTTTGCTGTCACAGTGACATCGTCACTAAAATGAACTTTCCACAACTCGTTCTCATCATCATAAAATGCGGACACGACTTCTCGCTGAAACTGGAAATGTTTTTTTAAGTCCAGCTCTTCTGCAACAAAATGTAAGTAACATAATATTTCTTTTTGAGAAGCAAACCGGGATGACCACGTCCATTTTCGGTAAATGTCTTCTGAGAAGGTAAAGTTGTAGTAGATGCTTTCGGAATCACATTTCGCTCCCGGATAGCGATTCCAATGCCACACCCCACCAACATCTTCCGCTCGCTCAAACCCTTGCACTGTTAACCCAGCCTCACGAAAACGATATACCGCATACAATCCCGAAAACCCTGCCCCAACAACAAGAACGTCATAATCTGTTTGATGCGTTTGTTCTGACATCATTGCGATCCTCCTAACTAGATTTCTATTCTTTAACTTATTATCCATTTATCTGTTATTTTCCTGTTTTTTTTAGCTGATGCTCTGAACAATCACAAAAAAAAGCCGTGCGGAATCGGGATGCCCGTCCACACGACTTTTTAGATGAACTTATAATTCTATGTCTAACGCATTTGCAATCATTTTAGGTAAATCAGTATTGTCCATTAGTCCACCGAACTGTTCACTGCCTGGTCCGAAGCTATAGACCGGAACATCAACACCAGTATGGTTCGTTGTGCTCCACACCGGGTTATCATTGCCATCAAGAGCTAAACCACCTGTATCATGGTCACTCGCCATCACGACAAGCGTTTCTTCATCTTCTTTCGCGAATTCAATTGCCTCGATATATGCCGCTTCAAATGCTTCAGTATCGGTCATCGCCCAATCATAATCGTTTGCATGACCTGCCCAGTCAATTTGACTTCCTTCAACCATGAGGAAGAAGCCCTCGTCGTTCTGATCAAGCGCACTTAGCGCAGCCTCTGTCATCTCTTGAAGAGAAGGTTCATCCGTTTCATGACGATCCCGTTCAGGAGCCATTGCGTTGTTTGCGAACAACCCGACAACTCGGTCACTATTCACAGAGTGTAACTGCTCTGCATTTCGGGCAATCTCATACCCATCACGCTCAAAACGTTTCATATAATTCATTAAGTATTGGTGCCCACCTTCACTTTTCGGTAAGAAATAGCTTTCTCCTCCACCGAGTAACACATCAATATCTTGATTATAAAACTGATTAGCAATTTCCATTTCATTGTTTCGGTTTGAAACATGAGACGCAAACGCAGCTGGAGTCGCATGAGTGATCGTCGATGTCGCCACTAACCCGGTAGATCTTCCTGAGTCTTTCGCTGCTTCAAGAACCGTTTGCACACGCTCTCCTTCTGGGTTTAAGCCAATGACACCGTTGTTCGTTTTCACTCCGGTTGCCATCGCTGTTCCAGCTGCCGCAGAGTCTGTTACACGGTTGTTCGCAGAGTGTGTCATCATGTGGCCGACTTGGTGCTCATCCCACGCTGGAATTCCTTCGTCTTTAAATGCGCGGTAGACACTAGCATAACCAGATGAATACCCATCAGGAATCATAAAAATCACATTTTTCGCTTCCCCTTGTGCTTCGGCCTGCTCACTTACATCTCCAAGCCCTGCCAAAACAGCTGTAGCCACTACGGAACTAACCATCCACTTTTTCATCCCGAATCCCTCCAATGTTTGTGTTGTCACAGTTAGCGTAACAAGCGAACGTTAATCACATATTGGAGAAAGATAAATGTTCCGTAGACCGTTCAAAATGAGACTTTCCTAAGGCTGGTCTTCCCTGTACGATCAGTTAATTGCTAAGGACTTTATCGAAGTAAACTAGTACTATGATCATCACGAATGTTAATTGTGTTAATGAGTGGTAAACATAACTATAAAAAAAGACGAACCATAATGGTCCGCCTTACTTGCTCTCATCGACTTCTTCAGCAGTCGCTTCACTAATCTTTTCTAATCCACACCACGAACTTAATAAATTCGCATAAACCTTCGTCACTTGCTTCACACTCTCTAAATCTACCCATTCATTAATTTCATGGAAGTTCGCTCCTTCTGGTCCGTAGCAAATTGCATCACTGTCGTAATACAACTGGAAGAAACGGGCATCTGTCGTTGAAGGCAACGTGCGTCGCTTTGGTTGCCCTCCGATCACTTCTTCATGAGCATGATCTAGCGCCTGGAACAGCTGAGATTGATCATCACTTTCTGTCGGCTCAGCGTGAAAACCATAAAATTCAATGTGAGGAAGATGATCACGAAACCATTCGTCCGATTGCAACGCCTCCCGTAAAAAGGTGCGCATTGATTCCTTACGCTCTTTAACGATTTCTCCTGGTACGAGACCAATTCGACCTTCAATTGTTCCAACGACAGGTTCATTTGACTCAAAGTCTCCAGAATGAAATTTGCCGATGTTCATTTCAATCGGTTCTTCTTGATCTTTAAAAGCTGGATGAGTGACTTGCTCGTTTAAGTGACGGACATATTGTTTTAAGGTATCAATGATCACTTGTCCTTTTTCAATTGCATTGCATTGAACATGTCCATCTTGTGTATTCCGAACCGTATCATAGCGTACTCTGAACCACAAACTCCCAACTTGAGCATAAGCCGCTTTTAGTCCAAATGGTTCAGGTATGAGGGCTGCTTTTCCTGTATAACCTGCCTCCAACGCGGCTAATGCCCCATTCCCTGTTCGTTCTTCATCTGGAACAAATTGTAGCATCACATTCGATTTCGGCTGATAGCCTGCTTTTTGGATGGCACGATACGCAAAAACCATCGCCGCTAACCCTGCTTTCATATCTGCTGCACCACGCCCATATAAACGACCGTCTTTCTCTGTCGGTTCATAAGGATCTGTATTCCAGAGTGAAACCGGCTCAGCACTTACCACATCGGTATGCCCTTGGAAAATCAAGGCGTTTTTCTCGCCTTCTGATCCATAGTGACTCCCAACGACAATATCACTGTTCTTATAATCCCATTCTACCGGGGAAAAACCAGGATGCTTTGCGATCGCTTCAATATCTGGTTGAAACCGATCAACATGCATGTGTAATTGATTTTGCAAGTAATGGGCAATATATTGTTGAATCGGTCGTTCTTCTCCACTTAATGATTTATATCGAATTAACTCTTTAAGAAACTCAAGTTGCTCATTCCAACTAGTTTCAATTTCTTTATGGATTTCATTTACGTTCGTATCCTGTGCTGTAATCATGGTCTCACTCCCTAAAACTTTTCTCCCCTACAACATTCCCGCTACTTCTACTCTAAAACTCCTATTTTTAAAATAGAAAAAGACTAGATGTTTCACTAGGTAAACTCTAGGGAATGTAAGGTTATAACACAAACACAAAGGAGCCAATCACATGCTTTGGACAATTATTGGTATCATTTTAATTTTATGGTTACTCGGTTTTATCGGCGGTGTCGGTGGCGGACTCGTTCACCTTTTACTAGTCGTTGCATTGGTTATCGTTATTATTCAATTATTAACAGGTAGAAGATAACAGCAATCATATTATTTATAGAAACGAGCCCAGGTTGGCTCGTTTTTTTTATTTGTGTCATTTCAAGTTCGAGAAAGGACCATCTTTCTGTAAGAAAAGGTTTATGTGGGAATTTCAATGATTTAACCTTCATTTGGACGCAAAAACCCATCACAAAAGTAATTAAATATGGTTTTTATGATCCCCACCTCCTCCAATCAATATAGACCTGCCGGTGTGCACCTCTATACAAACACATACATCAAAACATCATCCGCGTAATCATTCGGTCCGCGTTTCCATTCGTTTCGTTTGCGTCCCTCTTCGACAAATCCGAACCGCTCATACAATTTAATCGCCTGCTCGTTTGATGAGAGCACCCCGAGACTGATTTTTTTTCTAAGTAAGGATTTTCTTTTGCCCAAGAAAGCAAATGCCGAATGAGCAATTCTCCGTACCCTTTTCCTCGGGTTGCTTTTTTTTATCATCATTTCAAATGACGCTGTATGCTGCAATCGAATTGGCTTTGGTGAATGGCAACAGATATACCCAACCACAACTTCATTTTCTTCAGCTACAAAGATCACTTCACGATCATTCATGATCGTCTGATTAATCTCTTTCTCCACATCGTCAACTTGTTTTGCCCATTCTGTTGGACTCGTGATCAGACCGTTGTCTTCTTTAATAACTGCATGTTGAATCGTATAGATGGACACCGCATCCGAAAACGTTGCAAGTCGAATAATCAAGACTCCATTCCTCCAATTACTAATTTTTCAGAAGTTAGAATTTCAGGTACACTAACCGTAAGAGGTGAGAATTAATGAATACTGAAGCTACTGCTAAAACAAAAGAAGGCGTATTAGGTCCAAAAAGCCATGCCTTTATGTCAGTCCTCATCTACGGCATGCTCTTTGTGACGTTAATGGTCGCAACAGGTGTTCAATCACTCTTGATAACTTACTACTTCCAATTGTAGCAATTTATGCCGCGGTAAGTATCACCGAATTCTTAATTAAAAAAACGACGAGAGAAGATACCGCAATGGCTCGTAATAGGATCTTTCGGAATCGGCGCGATCATGGCTGTCATGATGACTGTTGTATCTTTGTCTATGTAGAAATAGCTAGCTAAGGTGGATTTACGTAGGTAGCAGAAGACTCGAATTGTGCGAGTCTTAATCCGTCTTGCCTGAGTCTTGTTCCACCATGCTCGAGTCTTGATCCACCATGCTCGAGTCTTGTTCCACCATGCTCGAGTCTTGTTCCACCATGCTCGAGTCTTGATCCACCATGCTCGAGTCTTGTTCCACCATACCCGTGTCTTGTTCCGCCAACCTTGCCGCTCATCAAAAATCCCCCCGTACCAACCGGTACGAGGGGATTTCACTACAGATTCTCTTGTTTTAACGTTTCGATAATGTTGTTTTTCTTTACTTTGGACATGGAGTAGGCCATCGCCATGGCGACGATGATGAACACGCCGATGATGACGGCGATAATTTCTGTCCAAGGTAGCTCAAATGCGTAGGAAAAGGCATTTTGATTTGTGAAATAGATGCCATACATAATGATTCCACTAATTGGTAATCCATATGCCAACGCTTTAATGCCATAGAAAATACTTTCAAAGTAAATCATTTTGTTAAAGGATTTAGGGGTCATTCCCATTGATTTTAGCATGGCGAATTCTCGTTTACGAAGTGCGATGCTTGTTGAAATCGTGTTTAAGATGTTCGCAATGGAAATTAACGTAATGAGCGTGATAAATCCATACAAGAAAATGGAAATAATCATGACCATTTGTTGGTCTCGTTGTTGCGCTTCATGCATATTCATCACGGCTGAATCAGAAACCTGATCCATTTGATCGATCTGTTCTTGAACGAGTTCAGGATCATCCGACTGCAGGTAGAGTCGGTAATCGGAAGGGTGCGTTGCTTGTTCTGTTAACGTCTCAAACACGTCTGTTGAAACGATCAGCGTCATTGATCCGAGCCATTGTTCAATGTAGCCAATTGGGTGCTCGGAGGTTAGTGCACCGATTTCAATCGAACCGACATCTTCATAGGTCCATTCATCTGCTCCCTCAGGATACACTTCGATCTCAATATCAAACTGATCACCAACGTCTGCTTGGATGCTTTCAGTTTCGACGAACTTCCCAGCCTCGTCATCTTCGTATTGAACATGATTAATGAGTATGGCTTGTGGATCATCTGTGTTCCTAAACGAGGCATCTTCAACACCGATCTGTTGGGCATATTCTGAAAAACTCGAATCAGACAAACCGAACACACGCACATAGTACGAATAGCCACCTTCTTCTTTCAACTCTGGGGCATGGTTATTCATATCATCGACTAGTGCTTCAGGTAATCTCTCTTCCTCAACGACCGTTCGAAACATTTGAGAGCGATTCATGCTAAAACGCTCCACCGCATCTAAGCTCGTCAACTCTTGTACAAGATTAGCCTCTTCATTTTCATCTGCATCTAACTGAACACTAATATCAAAATTCTGTTGAGCATTAGATAATTCAAGGGATTTCGTAAATGCTGAACCAAAGTAAGACACGGACAAAAACAACACGATGCTTACGACTAATGAAAACACCGTGACCATGTAACGCTTTTTGTTTCGTTTTTGGTTTTTTAGTGCAATCTCACCTTCAACGCCAAAAAGAGATCGAACGAAGCGATTCGTTTTTACTTTTCGTTTCGTTAATTTCACATCGTGTGACTGTCGAATGGCATCAATTGCCGTAATCCGCGATGCCCGTTGGGCTGGCACATACGTTGAAATAAAAATCGTTAGCATAGCTATAACTGCTGATATCATGACAGCTTCCGGTGATACTACCATGAATAATTCGGTCTCAACACCCATGTCTTCCATGATTGAGCCGATAATCGACAGTGTTACGCCAATTCCTAGCACCCCTGCAATCATTCCTAAAGGAATCGCAATGGAACCAATAATAAATCCTTCGAAATAAACAGAGTTACGCTTCTGCCGTTTCGTCGCTCCCACGCTTGATAACATTCCTAAATAACGAGAACGTTCCGAAACCGAAATCGCAAAGGAATTAAAGATTAGAGCTACAGAACCTATAACGATGATCGCCATAATAATAGAGATCAATCCATAGAGAACGGATTGCATCGAATCACTCGCCGTAATTCCACTTGCTCGTAATAGATCATCGTTAAAGAATGGTCGATCAAGTCCGATTTCTTCCCCAAAGGTTGTTAGTTCGTCATATACGCCTCGGTCTACGTTTGGCACTGACATAAACGCAGCAACATCGTTATGATTATCATGATTGTTGTCAGTGAGTATGCGAATCATTGAATACCCAGGCGACCAGGAAGATTCCCATAATGGCTTTTTGGTTACACCAACAATCGTGTAGGTCTCATCTTGTACGTTCGTTAACGACTCTTCCCGCTCACCATCCATCGTTTGAAGCGAGTACGAGCTTGTCCTTGTTTCTTCACTCGCAATATATTCACTCGTTCGATCTCCGATTGCGACAGTTACAGTATCACCTATCGCGTGATCAAACTGATTCATTGTGCGAAGATCTTCAGAGATGACGACTTCATCAGGTGCATGTGGTAAGCGCCCATCAAGAAGTTCAATTTGCATCGTTTCAAAGGCCGTAGGTTTAAGTCACGCACGTAGAAATACGGTTTTGTAGAGTCAGGGCTTTCTTCAAACTCAGCATAACCATGCTCTCGCATTAACGCCACATCACCTAGCCAGTCACTTTCTTCAAGCGCTCGCAACTGTTCATGTTGAACATCTTCAAATCCGACATGCCAATCTCCTGAACTCGTCACAGCCTCCCGTTTCATAAGATCTAAAAACGTTGAACCTAACGTAGCAACAGCCATAATCATCGCTACCGAAATAATCGTACCGATCAACGTAATCAGCGTACGCTTTTTGTTTTCTTTTAAGTGACGAATCGTCACTTTGTTAACGATATTCATGGACGAATCACCTCGTCGCTCGCCACTTTCCCGTCTTCAATTGAAATGACGCGATCCGCTTGTAAAGCGATACGATCATCATGTGTAATAACAATGAGCGTTTGGTTATACGTCTTATTAAACATCTTCAATAGATCAATGATCTCCTTGCTGTTCTTACTATCTAAGTTTCCTGTCGGCTCATCGGCCAACATAATAGCTGGATTACTAATTAATGCTCTGCCAATCGAGACACGTTGTTGCTGTCCACCTGACAATTGATTTGGCAAATGCGATAGTCGCCCGCTTAATCCTAATAATTCCACGGTTTCCTTGAAATGCTTATCATTCACTTTATGGCCATCTAACAACACGGGTAACGTAATATTTTCTTCGACAGAGAGAATCGGTAATAAGTTATAAAATTGATAAATGAGCCCAATTTGCCTTCTTCTAAAGATCGCTAAGTTCGTTTCAGTTAACTCATAAATATCGGTGTTATCAACGAGTACTCTTCCGCTGCTCGGCTGATCAACCCCACCTAACAAATGAAGAAGTGTTGATTTACCTGAACCTGAAGGTCCAATAATTGCAATAAATTCTCCTTTTTTCACTGAAACGATACGTTATCTAACGCCTTAACGCCGTGTCGCCTTTGCCGTACACTTTAGTTAGCTGATCAATTTTTAATATTTCCATCGTTCATACCCCCACTAGTTTCTTGCTACATTTAGTGTAAGCATCTAACATGACGGTTTCGTGACTCGTAAAATGACAGTTTAGTCACTTACGCGTAAAAGGATGGCATTCATAAAAAAACTTGCTAGCATTTTATCGAAGACCTAGCAAGTTTCACAATTTATCATACGACTCGTTTATAAAATTTAAGTGAAACGTCGTCCCGATCCTCTCTTGACTCGTTACTTCAATGTCTCCATGTTGCTTTGTTACAATGTTTTGTGCCATCGCGAGCCCAATGCCAACGCTGTTCTCTCCTGCATTACTTCCTTTATAAAAACGCTTAAAAATATAAGGCAAATCTTTAGTAGCAATTCCCTCACCTGAATCACCAATACGAATCTCTTGATAAATAGCATTTTCATGATATTGAATGGACACAGTTCCGCCGTCGCCTGTATGTTCAACAGCATTTTTTAAGATATTAATGACGGCCTCTTTCGTCCAATTATAATCGGCAATAAGAACGCCTTCTTCTATCCCTGCAATATCAAGTGTGATCCTTTCACTTCAATTGGAATGAGCAACGGGTTTAAAGCATCGGTAATGAGACTCTCCAAGTGAACCTTTTCACGTTTGAATTCAATCGTACCTGCATCAATTTTGGACAGCTTTAGTAAGGACGTAACGAGCCAATCCATTCGTTCCAGTTGGTGTTGGATCGTTTTCGTAAACGCTACTCTCCGCTCAGTCGTTAACTCGCTGCCTTGCAATAAATCGGCCATAACCGTCATAGAAGTAATGGGGGTTTTCAGTTGATGAGAAATATCTGAAATGGCCTCTGTCAACTTTTTGCGATCTTCTTCGAGGTCCACATTGTATTCCGCTAAACGAGACGTTACTTTATAGATATCATTCTTTAGAATGCTAAGTTCGCCTTCTTCATTATCACGAACGTCTAAACTATATGAACCTGCATTGATTTCTTTCAAATATGTAGATAACTGTTCAATATGACGGTACCGCTTTTTTTGTAAAAACCATAAAAGAAACGATCATCACGACTGCAAGTACAATCACAATGAACGACGTAAAATTAGGCAGCAGAAGACTTAATCCAATTGCAATGCAACCAATTAGAATTTGCAAACCGATGAATATACGAAATTCACGATTACGATACATATTACTCACCTGCCCGATAACCTAACCCTCTTACGGTTTGAATAATGGTAGGTTTTTGCGGATCTTCTTCTAGCTTTTCACGTAGGCGCTTAATGTAAACGGTTAATGTATTATCGTTCACGAAATCCCCAGCAACATCCCAAATCTGTTCTAAGAGTTGCGCACGTGTTAACACTTGTCCTTGATGTTGGGAGAAGATTAAGAGCAAGCGATACTCAAGAGCCGTTAATGCCATTTCTTTTCCAGATTTCCATACCTTCGCTTCTGCCGTCGAGATTGTGATCGTGCTGAGCTCAATCTGCTCAGTCGCTTGACCTTGATGTTGTTTTTCGTAGCGACGAAGGACCGATTTAATTCTAGACATTAATTCCCGGATTCGAAATGGCTTCGTAATATAATCGTCAGCACCCATATCTAAGCCCATCACAACGTTCACTTCATCATCCACAACGGTTAAGAAAATGACAGGAACGTCTTTTTTTCTGTTTCACAAGCTTACAAAGCTCATAGCCCGAACCGTCTGGCAAAGACAAATCAAATACACATAATTGAATGTCTTCAAGTGATGTTTCAATATATTCTTGAGCTGACACAAAATCAGCTTTATGCGTTGTCGCATATCCTTCTTGTTGTAATGAATATTCCAACCCTAGCGCAATGGTTTTGTCATCTTCAACGAGTAGAATCCCCACAAGTTATGCCTCCTTTTACTGCCTATGCCTTAACTTATGTGTCATTCTACCACAACAGCTAAAAACCACCTGAATGAAACAGATGGCTACGTTTGACATGTCGGGCAATAATAGGTTCCCCTCTTTGTCACGACAACACGTTCGATTGGAGTTCCACATTGTTCACATGGCGAGCCTGCACGTTGATAAAGAGAAAAAGGATAATACCCATGCTTCTTATAAAATGTATATCCCCCGCCATATGCGATGGCATCCTTTAAAACAAAAACAATCGTTGTATATAAACGTTTCCAGTCATCCCCAGTTAAATCCAACGTCTTACGACCTGGGTTAATTCCAGCTTTATAGCAGATTTCATCTGCATATATATTACCAATCCCAGCAATTTTTCTTTGATCTAACAAGAAGTTTTTAATTGACTGTTTGGACTTCATGCCAAGCTGCTGTAAAAGAGTAACCGTAAACTCTTTACTTAATGGTTCAATTCCTAAACGTTCAATTGAAACAATTGGTTCATTTTCAAAATAAATCTCCATCGTTCCGAGTCTGCGAAGATCATGGTAGCGGAGTTGTTGCTCATCACTAAATTGAAAGATAACAGCTGCATAGTTTGCTAATGGGTCTGTTGTACGTCGAACATCATACGAGCCCGTCATTCGTAAGTGAGAGACGAGAATAAGCTCTTCAAAATAGAACAGTAGATATTTTCCTCGTCGATCTACATGACGTAACGTTTGTTTAACTAAAGAATGTGTAAACTGACTAGGATCTGATGGTTTTTTTAATACACCTGCGTACAATACTTCAACACGCTCGATCTTCAGGTTCTTTAATTCTCGATTTATCGTTTGCTTAACATGCTCTACTTCTGGCAACTCAGGCATTTAACATTACATCTCCGCAATCGCTTGATCAGTCGTACACACTAATGTTGCGAACGCTTTGTAATTCGTCATCGCTGCATTGAAATCGTCTTTACTCGTTGCTGCTGTCGCATCGTATACGACTGCTGTCTGAAAGCCGTTTTCAATTAAACTTCTCATATGGGACTCGACACACACATTTGAAAGCACACCAGCCAGGAATACACGGTCAATTCCATGTTGACGTAATTGATACACAAGATCATTCGATTCAGGACCCGCCACTTTATGTGGTGTGCATATGACTGAGTCTTCATGTAGAATATACTTCTTTAACGATTGAACAAAGTCAGATCCGTCCGGAGTCGGGCTATTATTATCCTCTTTCTGATACACCTCATTTGTTAACAACATGTCTTGTTCTTTGCCTTTGTACTTCCACTTTTTATCGTGCGGGTACAAATAATGGGGAGAGACAAATATGGTGTAACCATTTTTTTTGTGCAGTATTCAACAACCGTTCTAAATTAAGTACGGTATTATTTTTATCGATCACTCCTTTAGTCAAATAATATCCTTTACCGTCTGGAGATAAGAAATCATTCTGTGGGTCTGTAATAACAATCCCTGTGTTCGTATTATTAAATTCAAACTTCATGATATTCTGCCACCTTCTGAACAATAAACTTTCCGCTTAGAATGGTCGTTCCAGTCACATCCTATTCGAATTCCAAATAGAAAGTAGCGAAGATTTCTATGCTCTCACATGAGTTCCTTACACTTGGGCATTCTAAGACCATCCTTTTTGACGAGGTGATCACATGACCTTATTGCTTGGTTCTCACGTTTCGATGGGTGGAAAAGACATGCTGCTAAATGCGAGTAAAGAAGCTGCATCGTACAAAGCGAATACATTTTTAATTTATACAGGTGCTCCTCAAAATTCTCTACGTAAACCGATAGAAGCATATAACCTTGAAGCAGGATTCAAACATATGAAGGAGCATGCAATTTCGAACATAGTTGTTCATGCTCCGTTTCTCGTAAACTTGGCCAATTCGAAGAAGGAGCGAGTGTTCTCATATAGTATTGAGTTCTTGCAACAAGAAATTGAGCGTACTGAAGCTTTGCGGTCTAGCCAGCTCGTTCTTCATCCTGGATCTCATGTAGGTGCTGGGGCTGATATTGGCATAAAGAAGATCATTGAAGGATTGAATGAGGTTTTGACTCAACAATCAGACGTGCAGATTTCACTTGAGACAATGGCTGGGAAAGGTACAGAAGTTGGGCGGTCGTTTGAAGAGCTCGCCCAAATCATCGATGGTGTCACTCATCACGATCGTCTGTCTGTTTGCTTAGACACGTGTCACATCCATGATGCCGGCTACGACATTGTGAATGATTTCGACGGCGTGTTGAATGAATTTGATCAAACGATCGGTCTTGAGAAATTAAAAGTCCTTCACATTAACGACTCTAAAAACCCTGTCGGTTCTAGAAAAGATCGCCATGAAAATATTGGACACGGGTTAATCGGTTTAGAAGCATTGGATTATATCGTTCATCATCCACAACTCACTGATCTACCAAAGCTTCTTGAAACACCCTCAATTGGTCCGATTAAATATAAAGACGCACCTTATGAACATGAAATTGCCCTACTTCGCCGTGAGCGTACTAGTCCAATTAAGAAACTGATATAGCCGTACTGTTTTATTTTTAATTAGAAACACGAAAAAAATCCCATTTCATTTGTTGAGATGGGAGAATTGTTGTTTCTGCTAATCAACTGGGGAGACGATCATTCACTTCTACTAACGCTCGTATCAAACGCTCTCGATTCCAAAGCTCGACACCACAACGTCTAGCAAGTTCCTCAGCATTCTTCGTAAAGTACTGATTCGTAATTACAATTGCTACGTTCGCACCGTAATACGTTTTTGCACTATTCACTTCTTGCACCGCGCGAACTCCAATGTTCTTCTTGTATCGTTTTGCCTGTATTACAACGGTTTCACCTTGATCGTCTTCCCCGACAAGATCTGCACCATAATCTCCAGTGTCTGAAGTCAGCTGAACGTGCCAACCACAATAAGAAAAATGGATCGCTAGCCTTCTTTCGAACTCCTTTCCACTCATCAGTCAATTTGCTCAATGCCACTTCGTAAATACCTTTCTTCCAATGCCCGGTCTTGTTTTATTCGCCACACAATCAATGAGGTCAGTGTTATGATTACAAGTGAGACAATTGCGATTGTGGTCATCGGATAGGCAAGTACAAAAACGATGCAAAAACAGACGACAACAAAGAATATGGGCACCGATTGCGGGAGTAACTTAAGCAATCCAACATGTTTACTTCTTGCCATTCGTACCTCCCATTACGTTTTTACCTGATTTATCCAATTACTATCGATTTATTCACCTTTCCTAAGAAATGTCTTACAACACAAACAAGAGCATGGCTTCATACGAAACCATGCTCGGTGAGTACTCGTTGTGTCTCTTCAATTTCTTGGATTAGAATAGGTAAATAAGTGCATTCATCTTGAAAGGTTTGACTGTCTCTGAACGTTATGAGGTCGTTAAGGTGCTTCTTAACGAGTACTGCCTCTTGATTCGTCATAGGCAACACCTTCAGTATTTTTTTTGTGTACTACCCGATACCCTAAATACACTATACAAAAACAATTTTCAGCGAATTCAATACGAATGTCTCATTCTCTAGCTTCTTTATAGTACGAACCTGAATACGCCAACGTGAGTAACCAAATGCCTATGTTACCGGCTTTTGTTAGTATTTAGGCGTTCATCCAATTCGATTTCCGCATTACTTTGGATGAGCTGATCTAAAAGTCCATTTCGATCTTTCGGAGAAATAATGACAGGCATCTCACCATGTTTCCTCGACAATTCAATTCGATCCGTAAGTGAAGCCGCCGGTGAACTTAACAGACTTTTCGTCGGTTGAATCGTTGTGATATCTTCAATTGGAATCGTCATTGCTTTGACCACAAACCCGAATCGAATGCGCAACATATCATCACAAATTTCGTAATGAATAATAAATATAGGAACGATTGGTAAAATGATTGCTGTAATCACAATCGCTGCAACAAATTCAGCGATAAGGATCAGATGAATGATCGGCAAAAATAATGATATTGCTAAAGCCATCATCAAACCGACGGAGTAAGACGTACGCGTACGAAACGTTACAGAAGATCCTTTTTTCATGGAACTACACCTCGTCTAATTGCTTCATCAACGTGTTTTTCATAAGATTGTACCCGTCATGGTTTTCTTGCTTAGCATAGAAACGTAGGCCATTCAGTAATCGACACAATAGATTTGCATGAAGTCTCTCATTAAAATACGGGATTTCTACGCCTTTCTCTTTAAAATACCGCTTTACTTTTGCAGGAAAGTCTAGGTTTGGTGACCATAAATGAAGATTCGCAACATCATATAAGAAGTCGCCATACATCGCCATTTCCCAATCGACAATGCCAGTAATCACAGTACCATCTGTGACTACATTTCCTAAATGAAAATCACCGTGTACGAGAAACGGGCGTTTTGGTGCATAACTCGCTAGTTCGAGCATCTTATCATAACCTGTTTCAAACACCTCTTTGTCTAACACTCCTGTTGTAAACATCGTTCGCCAGTTAGCAAAAAAACCCTTCGCTCTCTTCTACGAAGAAACTCTCAAGCATGTCTTGCCACGATTGATAATGCACGTTTTCACCTTGGTTCATCCAACCAAACGTGTCATTGTCGCGAACTGTAGTCATATAATCTAATATCGTAATCAGATGAGAAGCAAGGTCTGCTTGCGTAGGTTGTGGATAAGCAGGCACCGGATCACCGTTTAGTTTCTCACTAACCATCATGCATGTTCCTTGACGTTCATGAATCGCAATGACTTTTGGAATTGGCAGCCTTGTCCCATATCGATTGTATACATCTCGCGCTTTGTAAAAGCTCTCTGAATGTTCTCGAATGTGAGCAACATAAGCTTTCTCTTTCGTCATAAATTGATCAACACGACTAAGTTCACCGATATCAATTCTCTTGAATTGATCTGCGTTCGGATAGTGTTCCTTCACCATTGCTCTCACCCATTGATCTGAAACGTCCTTCTTAAACGATTTCATTTAAACCACCTTCAATCTGTCTATGTATATATTAGCCTAGCACGTTCCAATCCAATTCTCGCTTCAAGTGCATTTCAGTTGGATAAATCTAGTAATGATGTTATGATAATATTCAAAAAAATAAGGGTGATTTGATGAGCGACAACCAATTACTTGAGCGAGGCTTTAGGCGATACCACGGTGAAGAGATCAACGTCTACTTCAATAAGGAGATTTGTGAACACGCTGCAGAATGTGTTGGCAACGCGCCTGAAGTATTTGACACTAAGAAAAGACCTTGGATTACACCCGACGAAGCTTCAGCATTAAAAGTAGAACGTACCGTAAAGCTATGCCCAAGTGGTGCACTGCAATATCGTTACGACAATTAAACAATGATGAACAATGTCGCTACGAGCAGTAGCGGCTTTTTTTCTTCGACGACATCACTTCATGCTTTTCGTAAAGCCCACATTCGTTTCTAGAAACCCAGCTTTCTTATAATACTCGTGAGCATTTGTTCTTTCCTCATTTGCTCCACTATTTAACGCCATGGTGAACGCACCTATACTAGTTGCCCAATCTTCAGCCCTTTGCATAAGCCTACGCCCAACGCCTTGGCCCCGGTGTTCCCCATCAACGACAAATGCAACAATTCGTACGTACTCACCGTCTTTTTCATAAAAGTAACTCTTCACTGCAGCAATTAACCCCACAACTTCCTCATCAACAAACGCTAACCAAGTTCGATAATCACTATGAGAATGAATTTGTTCAAACCGCTCTTTCATCTGCTCTATTGAAGTAGGGTAACCGAGTTGCGTAATCAAGTAACTCATCGGTTTCTCATCACCCATCCTAGCTTGACGAATTTCCATAAAGACCTCCACTTCATTATTGTGCTTTCCCACTATATTTCAACATATTGGTACTTCATTCCTTTTAAACTTTCAAGCAGATGAACTCCCTCGCACCTAAAGTCCTTTTTTTATCGTAAAACGGTTATTCCTTGTCCATATTCGGGAACACCTTCACCATGCTTAGTTAACCAAAGGGGTGAATGCCGATGAGTGTCCGCAAATGGATGCCCAAAACGGGTCAACGTCTTCTTAGTATGTCACGAAGGCAAATTCGTTTTGAAACGCAAGCGAATGTATGGCTGATCAGTCTCTATTACGGACTGCTCGGGTTCTTAATTGTAGGAATCGCGTATGTATTGGACATGCGATTATTTATAGGAGAACACGCTTCTTTTTTTTCAAGTAGATTATGAATTAACGAGACAGATTATTAGTTCGCTCGTTGCCGGAATTATTACGTTAAACGCATTTACACTAAACTCAATCCTCGTCGTATTAACGAACTTCTCCGGGCAATTCACCCCGCGAATGTTACTCACATTCATTGCGGATCGTAAAACGCAACACGCCGTTGGTATCTTTAATATGGTGTTTGTCTTTATTCTGTTCTCCTTTTTCATGATTAATGATGGAACAGCAGAGTATTACGCCGCCTTTCCAACGCTCACCATTTTACTTATGTTCTTTGCACTCGCTACTTTCGTCTTCTTCATTAATCATGCTGTGAAGTGGATGCAAGTACCTAACTTAACGTTCAATATGAAGAACGAGTCAGAAAAGCAAATCCTGACTACACTCGTTGAAGACCTTGAACCTTATCGAACACAAGAGCCAAAAAAAGAAGAGATGGAGCTAAATGAAGAGGAAGGCACAATTCTTTACGCCAAGGATTCTGGATTTATTCAAGTCATTGATTTCAAAAGTCTCTTTCAATATGCAGAGAAAAAGGGCCTGATTATTCGCCTGGAAAAACGAATTGGAGAATTTGTCTTAAAAGACATCCCCCTCCTCACCTATTGGAAGCGAGAAGACTGTGATGTAAATGAAGCATTTATTTGTAGTAAGCTGTTCGTTGGTCGTAAACAAACAGAAGTTCAGGACATAGAATTTGGGGTAAACAAGCTCAAAGAAATTGCGATTAAGTCGATCGGAAACGATGATCCGAATACAGCAAAGAATGCCATTCTACAGCTATCTGACTTATTGCTTTCGATTTCTGAGATCACGCACTTCACACCGTATCTTACAGACAAAGAAGGTAACCTTCGCGTCATTATTAACGAAGAAACCTTTGATTATTATTTATACTCTTCGTTCTCACACATTAGCATTTATGCCAAAGAAGACCCGGTTATCACGAATGACATTTTGCATGCCGTAAGCTTATTAGCAAGCTCTACTTCTACTGCCAATCACAAAAGCGTCTGGACATTTGCGATGATGGTCGCAAGAGGTTATCAAGCACCGTTTGCCTTTGCCTACCACGAGAAAGACTTTTACACTCACCTAGAAAAAATCTCTCATATGACAGGAAACCACGAAGACTATACGCAACTAGAACAAGAGTTAAAAGAACGATTAAACAACCCAGCTTTTAAATGAAAAACGGCGGTCAGATGACCGCCGTTTTTCATTTCTATACACCCGAACTTTCTTCAGGTCTGTTCTGTTCATTCGATTGCTTAATGGTACGTTGAATGTTATGTAGTTGCAACAAAATGAGACCGAGCATAATAAACGTTACGAATTCACCTGTCATTGAAGCGATGACTGCTAACACAATGATTACAATAACCTCGAGCGATTTAGAATTTGAGAACAAAAGATCACCTTCCTATTCTAAATAATAAAAAGAAGCATACGGATTCACCCTATGCTTCAATTGTCTACGAACGTGGCGTTAATGAAAATACGCCTCCACAATGAGAAAGTTGCTCATATTCGATCTGAACATTACCAGCTAATCTCTGTTTAATTTCTTCCAACACAAAGTAATATTCGTCGTCATCCCAAACATCCTCGTATCGATCACGACAACGGTTGTGATCTTCTTCTGTTTGAAACGAAACATCACCGATTAATAATTTACCTTCTTTAGTTAACATAGGTAGCACCTGTTCTAATAACTGAACTTTGTACGCATCCGTAAAATGATGTAATGCATAGGTACTGACAATATAATCGTATTTTTCAGTCAGAATTTGGTCTGGGAACCCGTTCGTTAAATCATATTGAATGAGCGTCGCATTCGGCATTTTCTCTTTCGCAATCTGAATCATCTTGTCTGAGAAGTCTAGTCCCGTAATACGGTGGCCAGCATCATATAACTTCCCTGTTAGAACTCCGGTTCCAAATCCGATGTCTAGAATGTTGAGCGATTCCTTTGTCATTATTTCATTGTAAATTGCATTTAGAATTTGCTTATAACCGGCAAAAGGATAATGATCATTTTCTTCACTAACTTGTACCGACTGATCATACCCGTCTGCCCATAAATCAAAGCCTCTTTGGTTTAACATGTCATTCCTCCTAGAACCTATGATGAACAAAGGATCGTATAACTTATCTCTATTGAGCTTTTTTTAACTTTTTCCTTCACAAACGGAATAAATCCAATAATAAAAACAATAAAACCGACAATTGCAAGCAGCGGTGTCACAAATAACAACACACCAACCCCTTCAATCACGGAGGCAAGAATTGCAACACCATAGCTAATCATCGGCGAGACGACGAATACGATTAATAGCCCCCAAGACATCATCTTCGCTCGTTTTGTTTTAGAACGAAACAAAAACACGAATAGCCCTAATGCGCCAATCATGTATAGCATAAATAATATGGCTTCCAAGTGATAAACACCTTTCTTCTTCAAATATAAATTTACTACTACACCCAGTATGACAGAACGTCTCAATTTTTGAAGAAGAAGGTAACTTTAATTTGTTCTATGCACAACTCGTTCAATACAGCTATGCTAATTTTTCGAAAACAGGTGATGTTTGTTAGGTTACTTTCTTTTGAAGAATATGTAAATAGCTCAGAGTAAAGATTCCTTGCACGAACGCAAAATTTTTCCTATAAAAAAAGCTGGCTATATTTAAATAACCAGCCGTACTTTCCATTATGATACGATCCACTTTTCCATGAAAAGTACATCATCTTTGTTGCATCCGAGTGTTTCGTAGAATTTTCATCGGCGCTGGACCCATTTTTTTCGACTTTGGATTTGTGGATCGACCAACTAATTGCCCTTCTTAGAATCAGATTGTCCATCATCCGCAGCGCGATCTTGCTTCTCTTGATAATAAGCTTTCATTTCCTTATACATGTAATCGCCGATCTCTTCAGGAAAGTAGTTGTTAAAATTGGAGCTGTGTTTTTCAAAGAAGCTATCGTCATCAATGACGCGGAATAGGAACTTTTCATTCGCAGGAAATAATCGATCCATTTTCTCTAGCGTGTCATGGACTTTCTGTTTACTTGCAGCGTCATTACACTGTATCGAATCTTTAATTGCTTGAAATAACTCCCACGTAATTTTATCCATAAGGTCTTGAGACTCTGGTTCGTTAAATGACTTGATTTGTTCCATCAGCTGTTTATCTTCGTTAAAATGCTGTTCAAATGCTTGCATTTGTTTCTTTTCTCGCATAAATAAATCGAGCATAATAAACGCAAATTGATCGAGTTCACCCTCAGACGTATCTTCAAAATTGTAGAGTCGTTCCATTCTCGTTATAACGCCCTTCAGCTCATTTAATTGCTCTTGTTTTTCTTCGATCAACGTCTTCTGAATTCGTAACAACTCGCGGTTACTCACCTTATTATCGGTCATTTGTTCTTTAATCTCATTCAACGTTAGACCGAGATGTTTATAGATATTGATTTGTTGGTAAGACTCCCATTCTTTACGTGTGTACACTTTATTGCCATTATCATTCAGTTTATTCGGGCTTAATAAACCCATCTTATCGTAATACCGCAATGTTCGTACGGTTGTGCCTACAATTTTCGCAAATGAACCGATGGTTACTTCCATAATTAAGACCTCCTCCCTCCATTTTATACTGTTACGTAACGTCACAGGCAACCCTTTCGCTCTTTGTTCAACCAGGATGAATTTCCCTAAAAAAAAGTGCTTGATTGTGACGTTACGTCACAATCTAATATAGGTCATAGATTCAGTCGAAAGGAAGGTTATGTATGGAAGAACAGGAGCAACAACAACAATCATTACTAAAGAATCGCCCATTTATATTCCTATTTCTCGGTAGCTTTTTAGCGATGATCGGCTTTACGATGTTTTTCATGACAACGACTTGGTTTGTCATTTCAGATTTAGGTTCGGCTAGCTCACTTGGCATTATACTCATTGCCATTACAGTTCCTCGTATCTTAATGATGGCATTTGGTGGGGTTCTCGCTGATAAATTTAAAAAAACAACGATTATGTTCACCACGAGCTTCATTCAAGGTATTCTACTCGTCATCATTTTCTTATTGAATAACGCAGACCTATTAACGTTTGGCTATTTAATTATTTTAGGCCTTCTTTTCGGAACATTGGACGCTTTTTCTGGCCCAGCGGGAACGTCATTGATTCCGAAATTAGTGGAAAAAAGCCAAATCAAGCAAGCCAATGCGATCATTCAAGGATTCGGTCAAATTGGTATCGTCATTGGTCCTGTCATTTCTGGAAGTGTAATGGAGTTCGCAGGGGTCACAACAGGTTACTTTGTCGCAGCGATTATTGTATTGCTGTCAGCCTTCTTTATGTTCCCACCATTCTTAAAAGAAGGACCTGTAGACAATACGATTAAGCAAACACCACTGAAAGATTTAATTGAAGGATTTAACTATGTGAAAGCAAGTCGGTTCCTCATTACCGGAATTCTAATCTTGATCACGTTAAACTTCTTTGCCTTCGGATCCATATCCATTGCAATTCCGATCTTAGTGGAAACTTATGGAGGTTCTCCAATTAACCTGAGTTACATTGAAGCTGCGTTAGGGATCGGAATGTTAGTGAGTACAGCCATTATCGGTACGGTAAAAATTCGCCGCAGAGGATTGACTTCACTTCTAGGCCTTATTGCAACCTTACTGGTCGCGATCGCATTTAGCCAAATTCCTAATTTGCATATTCTGACCGCACTCGCGTTCTTAATTGGATTTACGATAACCTTCGTTTCCATTCCCTTCTTCACGTCAGCTCAAGAAGATACAGACCCCCGTATTATGGGTCGCGTCATGAGTATCATTTTCTTAGCGATGAACGGGTTTGATCCACTCGCTTACGCAGGGGTAACCGTACTCGTTGCAAGAGGTGTTGATATCCAATTGGTCATCTTGTCCTTCTCACTGATCGGATTACTCATCGCATTAATCACATTATGGAGAGGAAAAACGTACAGAAACTACACGTCGAATTATTAATCAAATACACATTAAAACCACTTCTCTCAAGAAGTGGTTTTTTCAACAAACTCGATTACACAAGAACCTTTTTCTCTATACTACATGCACATAAGACTACTTATGTGAAGAATAATAGATAATTAGTCCAAGTGCTCCTTGAATAGACGTACCATTTAAGATAAACAAACGAAAGGTCGAAAGAGTTATGCCAAATTGAATTCATATTTTTATTAAAAATGATTATCACCATACGTTTGGATCACAATACAAAATAACCAGCTAGTCTCTAATTCAAATAAAAGAGCAAGAATCATGAAAAGATCTTACGCTTTTCTCGTTATTATGTGTGAGGGAGGGCAAAAGCTTTGAAAAAAAGTGGATTTAATAATAAATACCATTGATTATATTGAAGCCCATTTATCAGAGAAGTTAAACCTTGATCGTGTTGCGCAAGCTTTGCATTATTCGAAGTATCATCTACATCGCGTATTTTCCCAAACTGTAGGTATGACCATTCATGATTATGTACAACGAAGGCAATTAACTGAGGCGGCAAAACAACTTGTATCCTCTAATAAGTCAATTCTAGAAATTGCACTCGTTGCAGGTTATGACAGTCAACAAGCATTCACCACTATTTTCAAAGCACTTTATAAGAAATCCCCTCTTCAATTTCGTATTGAAAGAAACTATTATCCACTACAATTGCGATTCCAATTTGATAGTGGATCGATACCGATCGGTAAATATAAAGAGTTAGCCACAGAAAGAATCATAAAAGTGGCGACCAAAGACGATATTCAATCTTGGATGGCCTTTGTTCGTATAGTGATTGATGGCTTTCCTTACCTGCACGAAGACGAGCATAGGAAAGTACTCCAAACATTCATCATTGATCAACGTGCCTTTATTATGATGGAAGGTGGTTTAATCATTGGAAATCTATTAATTTCAGGTACAAGTGGAAGAATTAACTTTTTAGGAGTTCATCCTTTCTATACTAAACGAGAGATTATGGAATTAATGATTAAAATGACCGACTTAGCAAATCACCAAGAGATCCGCATCACATCATTTAGGAAGGTGATAAAACAGATACTGGTTACCGAGAAGCGTTAATCCAGTTAGGCTTTACCGAAGCAGAGTTGCTGATAGAATTCGGTTATCCTACTCAAGAAATGGTTTTATACCAAGGGGAGGAAAAACGTGGGTAACATGTGATGATTAAGATTTACAAAGGAGGAAGAGACCACTATGTCATCTGATATTTTTCATGAAGAAGGTATACGATTAAAAGAAATGATTCAACGCTTGGAAAAAGAAAAAGACGATATCCATTTAAAGATTGAAGGTCATAATGAAGATTACGATGACTTAAAACACTACTTGTCTGAGTTTACTGCGGATCCAATGGAAATGTACCAAAACTACCGATCCATGACTAACGTTTCCAAAACAATTAACTTTTACTTTAATCAAATAAATAAAATTCAAAAACTATTAGAAGCACCATATTTCGGTCGGATTGATTTTCTATTTGAGGATGACGTTGACGTTGAAGAAGTTTATATTGGTAAGTTTAGCTTTACTGATCAAGATAACGATATACTCATTTATGATTGGCGTGCTCCCATATCAAGTATGTATTATGAATATGAGCTCGGACAGGCGTCTTATGATTCAAAAATCGGTAAGATCTACGGAGAAATCACTCGAAAGAGACAATTTAAAATTAAAGATCAACACTTGTACTATGCACTTGAAAGCTCAATAAATATTCATGATGAAGTCCTTCAAAAAGAATTAAGTACAACGTCAGATGACCGAATGAAAACAATTATATCAACGATACAGAAAGAACAGAATTCTATTGTTCGCAATGAATCGGCTCACACGCTCATCATTCAAGGCGTCGCTGGTTCAGGAAAGTCAGCCATTGCTCTTCATCGCATTGCCTATTTGCTTTACAAACACAAAGGGACTTTATCTTCTGATCAAATAACGATCATATCACCGAATAAAATTTTTGCTGATTTCATTTCTAATGTTTTACCTGAATTAGGTGAAGAGCCTGTTCATGAACAAACTTTCGATGAAATTGCTATCAATCTTCTTCCAAAGAGTCTTAAAATAGAAACCTCATACGAGCAAACTAAAAAAATCATAGAAGAACCTCACTCTAATTACACGTATCGAGTAAAATTAAAATCCACATTCACTTTCTTTAGGCAATTGAGCAAGTATGTAAACGAGATCGATTCTACGATCTTCCAACCAGATCAGGACATCTACATCGCAGATACTCTCATTACGAGGAACTATCTCACATCAAGATTCTATAGTTATCATAAATTACCAGTAAAACAACGATTAGATGAATTAGCGAATGACATCCTCGATGTTATACAAACAAGCAAGGCAGCTGAAATTAAAAGAATTCCTTCAAAAAAAGACGTCATCAAAAAACTTCGCACCTTCTTAATATTTAAAGATGCTCAATCCATCTATATAAATTTTTATAATGAAATTAACCCTACTGATACCCTAAATTGGCATAAAAATAAACTAGAATATCAAGATGTCTTCCCATATTTATATTGTATACACTATTTTGATGGAATTCAGACGTTTGAATCTGTGAAGCATGTCATTATAGATGAAATGCAAGATTACAGTCCCATTCAATATGCGGTAATCAACAAGTTGTTTCACTGTAAGAAAACGATATTAGGTGATTTTGGACAGATGATAAATCCATTTAGTTTAAATTTAGGTGATTCAATCAGTACGATATTTACTAAAATGGAATTTGTAGAGTTGAAAAAAAAGTTATCGATCCTCCTATGAGATTATTGAGTTCGCGAAACAATTTGTTCCTGATAATACAATAGAAACCATTGATCGCCATGGAGAAGAGCCTAACATCGTATCGTATACAAACTCTTGTACTTTGATTAACACTTTACAAACATTGATCACTCAATTTCATGATAGTATGCTTAACCGTTTAGGTATTATTTGTAAAACCGAAACGCAGGCAGACCAATTGTATGATGAGCTTAAACAGTCCGTAACGCTTACTAAGCTAAGTAAATCGAGTGAAACATTTGACGTAGGGATAACCATAACAACAGTTCAATTAGCTAAAGGGTTGGAATTTGATGAAGTGATCATCCCTTATGCAAATGCCCAGGTATACAAATCTGAATTTGACAAAAGTCTATTGTACATTGCTACAACGAGGGCAATGCACCGCTTAACCATCCTGCACGAAAAAGCCAACTTATCGCCATTAATTACTGATAGGTCAGAAGAAGAGCACCCCTAGTTAGATGTCTTAGCTTATTTCATTCTGCAATTCTCTGATTGTAATCTAGAATAAACAAAATGTACTCTACAAGTAGACCTTTTTAAGATATCTGCTTGATAGGTACATTTTTTTATTATAATACGCTTTTGATTGCTTGATTAAGACTGTTTCATCGTCACATTACTACCTACGTCCATATGAGAATGTTTTGATGGAGCCAACAAAAAACAAACCGAAAAATATGAAAAGAAAAAGTAAACTTTGACCCCAAAGTGCGAAATCCATCGTGAAGGCAGCGCGTATCCCACTTAGAAACCATTCAAACGGGTTTAGCATCTGAAGCCACTGAACAATAGCATGCGCATCACTTAAAGAATAAAATGCACTACTTCCTAAAATCATCGGTAACATAATAAGATTTGTTGTCATGCTTAAATGCCCTTCAGTTTTCACGATACTCGACACAATAAAGCTTAGAAATAAATACATTACAGCAGATACAAATAAGATTGGGAGGGACAATACAATACCCATGATTGAATTGGAAACATCACTGATGAATAGACCAATCATCAAAACGAAACTACTTACAGCTACAGCAACTAACGCATTCGCAATCGAAATGCTAAAAATGTATTGATACAAAGGCATAGGCGTTGCATGGAGTAAATCATATACTCCTCTTCTGCGTTGCGACAATGCTGTGAATGAAAACGTGACAAAAGCATAAAACATCAAACTAACAGCAATAATTCCAGCAAGACTATAGCTTAAGTAAGTAGGAAAGAAATGAGCAAGTGATAAAAGAGCCGTTATTGGGATTACGATTGACCAAATGACTAAATACAAGTCTTTCATCGATGATTTCGCTTGCAACAAAAATATAGTACTCACCTCTCGTCCCCCTCATGATGGTTTACCTTATCATATAAGTCTTCCATGGTTTTTACTCCATAACGCTTATATAGTTCACATGGGGTTCCGTTCGCCACAAGTTCACCAGCATTTATGAACATTAATCGATCTGCAATGTGATTCACTTCAAGCATGTCATGTGAAGCAAATACTACTGTCACATTCTTTTCCTTTAAGTACTCAATTAATCTTCTGATTTTCTTTTGTCCTTTCGGGTCCAGTCCTGCTGATGGCTCATCTAAAAACACAAGTTTTGGATTGTGTAATGTGGCAAGGGCAATAGCCAAGCGCTTCTGTTGACCAATCGACAATTTAGAAGCAATCACCTTCTTCATTTCTTCTAATTGATACGCTTCGAGCTGTTGTTGAATTTCCGGTTCTGACACTTTCACTCCGTAAATCGAGGCGAATAACTTAACATTTTCCAAAACCGTGTATCCTTCAAAAAAAGGAGTTGATTGTAATTGGATACCTGTTGCTTTCTTATAGTCTGAACGCCAATACGTAATCTCACCAGCATCTATGCGAATCGTATCAAGCAGCATTCCAATAATTGTAGATTTCCCTGCACCATTCGGTCCCATTAATGCGATAACCTCCCCTTCCTTAATTTCAAGTGTCACATCCTTCACGACTTGACGCTCTCGAAACGCTTTTCTTAAACCGGTAGCCTGAATAAGCACATTCAAGTAAGTCACCTCTTTTGATCAAATTTGTATATTCAACTTTGACTAAATGATTATAAAATTACTCCCTTAACTTGGGAGCAATTTCTACGACTCCTTAGATTTCAATAAATCAATCGCTTCTTGGACAAACGCTTGTTGTAACTCAATCGTTTTAAACATGTGGTCAAAGACCAGTCGCGTTAACGGGGATAATGTCCCGCTTGCCGCCGCCTGTTCTTTTGCGTTGAAGCCTATCGTAACGGCAGAATACTCTGCGTCCAAGTGTGCCTTCTGGTCATTAAGTGCATCTATCGCTTCGAGCTTATCAATACGATCAACAAACGAAAGACCAGAGTAAGTTGTGTCGGATAAGAATTAAACGGCTTCTCTAAACTTTCTCTTATTAACTCTTTTTCATATTCTTGCCCGCGTTTCGTGATCGTATAAATTGCTTTTTGGCGATGACCCGTATGCTCAATCTTACTCACTTCAATGTAACCGTCTCGCTCCAGTTTATGGATCGCATTATAAATTGACCCAATTAAAATCCCACTCCAACGTTCGGCATCCGTTAACTTGAGCATTTCTTTAATGTCATAACCAGACATCGGTTTAATTCCTAACAGCGCAAGAACCATTAACTTTGTCGTCATATAATCACCTTTGAATAGTCAACGTTGAATATTAGTAGTATAGGAAACTTTATTATACATTGTCAATGGTTTTTTTAGTAATTCAACTTATTTTTCTGCCAACACTGAATAATTACGATACCCACTATAAAAGCTGCTAGCAAATAAAATAGCTAGCATTACAGGAGACAACTTCACTAGTACAAATGGAGTTTCAAATAATAACGCATACCAAAATAATGCACCTTCCATATTCCAAAGCCCATCATGGTAGAAGCCAGAAAGGTCCTTGTAAATCATATAAGAAAGAGCGAAGCACAGCATCCCCATCCAAAATGAATAACCCATTAGTCGTTTATAATACTTTCCCTTTGATTCACGATCTGAGAAGATTTCATTCTGATTCCCTTCTTCTTTTTGCCAATACCGTATTCCACTAAGCCAAGATCCCTTTACATAGTTCCAACCGAAATCTTCATATATTCCTTTGTATTCCAGCAATTTATCTTTTGGTAAATTATCTTGGTAATCAAGTCGCATAACATACTGCTTCTCAGTTTTGTCGAAAGTATATATGCCATATCCGCTAACACCTGTACAGCGAAAGCCTTTTTGTAATTGTTCATTTAGCCATTGCTCTTCTTTTTCAATATTAAAGAACCATTTAACTTTCTTCATGTCATTCACTTCCTTCATACAAGGATAGAATATGCAATAGCCTTTGTTGTTCCAACTTCAAAACAGCATTTCCTTCTGTAGTAATTTTGTATATTTTTCTCCGACCTGAATTTCCTACTACTTCAATCCAGCCATGTTTATTTAGATTTTCAATGGCACCATACAATGTACCTGCCGCTAAAATGACAGAACCATTACTCATTTCTTCGATCTTCTGCATAACAGCATATCCGTGGTGCGGTTCCCGTAAAGCTAACAAGATATAGTGCATCGTTTCAGACAACGGTAATAATTTATGTTTCATAGTTTCAATCCCCTATTCAGTCTAACTGTACAGTTGAACTTACTAATAATATAATACAGTTCAACTGAATAGTCTATAATTTTTTTGCTTCAATCCAAAAAAGTCGATTTCCTTTACATTTGGAAATCGACTTGCATGCCACACAATATTCAATTAGTTAAAACGTTGCTCTAATTTCCTTTGGTGATCTGAAAATACATCAGCTAAGTCTATGTCATATTTATTCGCAATGACTGCGATGTTACCCAATAGATCCCCTAATTCTTCAACTAAAGCTTGCTTATTAACTTCCGATGATTGCGCTTCTTCGTCTGGTCGATCTCTACCAATTTCGAGCGCCTGATCGCCCTTGCTACTTCACCTGTTTCTTCAGATAAAAAACCGATTCGCATAAATATATCTAATTCCAGCCACCCTCGTCTTCCGTAGAAGTTATCTACCATTCCTGAAATTCATCTGCTTTCATTCGCTTCGCCACCTATGTATACATGATAAACACCTATCTAAAAAGTATATTAGTTACGTTGATTTGCTAATTTAGTTGGCGCAATCCCTTCGTATGAACGGATTGCGCCAAGAACGTTGTAAAACATAGCAGACCTCTTCGACATACAACCACTATTCAATGCAACTTTTCATTTCTTTTTTGATTGCCGAAAATGCCTAATGCCGTTAATAATGCAACACCTATAGCAACCCATACACCTACACTCATTTATTTTCGCCTCCTCGTTTTATTTCAACTTAAACTTCATACTTGAGGGATACAATGTAATCACCCATCGAACAACGCAACATCAATTGAATTTTTCTTTATTTATAAACCGTTTAGCAATTTTCGACCTCTTACTATAAGAGCTGATAAGCATCCATATAATTGAATGTTCAGTCATATAATCCTTGGAAAATCTCTTTCACTTTACTCTTGTTTTAGATACGAAGTAACATTCCTTTAAATTCTTCTCATTTATTAAAGTAAATGCCATATCAACATCCTTATGAACATTAAAGTACATCAACATGAAGTGGTTTTTGAGACCACAAAAAAAAGGCCTTATTATTGATAAGACCTTCGCTACAACATAGCCATCTCTACTCGCCATTTGATCTTCTACGAAGTTGGCGCCATCCATGTAGCTCAAGCATGTTGCCATCAGGGTCTTGAACTTCGAAGCCGTACATCTGCTCTTCTGGTATTCCGTGATCCAAATGATAGTAATCGCCACCATGTTCTTTTGCCGTTTTAGCGAATTGCTTTACAGCGTCAATGCTCTCCATTTCAATGGCAATTAACGTTCCACTTGTCGTTTTTGTATCCGCAATTGCTTTGTCCTTAAGAAATTGCTTGTAGAAGTCATGGGTTAGAATCATAATCCAAAAATGGTCATTCCACATCATCGCGCTTGAATGATCGTTGGAGAACAGTTCATTCTTTTTAAAGCCAAGTTGTTCGTAAAAATGTGTTGATTTCTTCAAATCAGTGATTGGAAAATTAACAAATACCCTTGTCATAACAACACCTCACCTTTAAGATGTACTGATAATGTAACCCGATTATGTTCTGTCCATACCGTTCGAATTAATCGTTCTGGTGTATCAACTGAATATTGCTAAATCCATGCTCTGCTGGGTAGATATGAGTAATCATTCCTTTTGCCTTTCGCTTGTCCACAAGTACATCCACTGCAAATGACTTCTCAACATGTGGATAAAGCAACATGCATACTGTTTTCGGAATTCGCTCCACATATTCACAGATTCTCGATCCATAATAACCGAAGATGCCCACAACATTCTCTTCTTGTCCACACAACCAAGCGAATGTTGCCGCTACACTATCATATTTCGTCCCTCGTTACGAAACTCTCTAATCTGTTTGTTAACAGTGTGCACAGCTTGTTGAGAACTGTCTTCTTCCATAAAGGAACGGTACGTTTCATGATGAAACGGGTGGACTCGTTTAAGAAAATTGATAGCTTCTACTTGAAATCCCTCATCACATAATGCTTCGCAGTACCCTTTACTTGTGCATTAACGCCATATATTTCATGCAAAGCTAAGTGGTTGTTTTCATCTTTTCATCCATACGTTCGGTTCATCAGCACTACTCTCCATCCGTCAGGATCCTCAATCGTCACTCCTTTTTCTTTCCAATACTCATTTTCTGGTGCCACTTCTCGATAGCCCATTTCTACTAATCGAGAGGTAACATTGCGAATTTGTTCGTAGTCCTCAATGTAAAAGACGAGTAAGTTATCTCGAGTTGGTGCAGGACACGGGCTTCCATCAATGTGATGGGTAAACTCTAAATGATAATCAGAATTCGGCAATCCAATGACGACACCTTCATAGCCACGAGGACCTTTAAAACGTTCAAGTTCTACCAATCCTAAACCGTTCACATAGAAATCAATTACTCGATTGAATTGATCGGTCGGCCTTGCAATTCGTATTTGTGCCGCGACAAAATCATTAAACTTCATATTGATCCCTGCTTTCTATCGTATCATCTGCCCATTTAGTTTCCTACAAAATTAAAAAAATCTGCGTTCGACATTCGTCGGTTCTTCTCTACAACTTTGGTCGTAACGAACGTTTATTGACATCACCGATCGATTGCGTTAAATTCTATCCAAAGAACGAATGAATTGTAAACAAGGAGTCTAAAGACATGTCGTTACCTCTTACTTATTTATTTATAAAAGTGAAAGACGCACAAAAGCCTTAATACCTTAGGAATCATCCTTGATGATAAGCAGATTTGCTTATCTTTTTTTGTGCTACTTTTATAAACTAAATAATGAGGTGCAGCATTTTGATCGGAAAATTTAATAGAAAAATTGTGCTCTTCGTCTTTATGATCGGTACGTTTGCGATCGGTATGACTGAGTATGTCGTTACTGGGTTACTAACTCAATTTGCAACGGATCTACATGTTGAGATTGCAACGACAGGTCTGTTGTTAAGTGTGTATGCCATCAGTGTGGCCATATTCGGACCCATTCTGAGGGTCATCACTATTAAGGTTAACCCTAAGCTCCTACTCATCTGTTTAACAATTTTATTTATTGTTAGTAATAGTATCGCAGCCATGGCGCCAAACTTTGAAGTTTTATTGTTATCAAGACTGCTCTCAGCTGCCATGCACGCGCCTTTTTTTTGGCTTATGCATGTCGATCGCTGTTGCGATTTCGTCACCTGCAACAAAGACGAGCGCACTTGCCGCTGTGAATGGTGGCTTGACGATTGCAATTATGATTGGTGTTCCCTTTGGCTCTTATCTTGGCGGGATGTTTGATTGGAGAATGGTTTTTTTGGTCGATTGTGGTGCTAGGAATAATTACATTACTAGGATTAATGATCGTTACACCCAACATCAAACAAACGAACCCTCCATCGTTGAAGAAAGAACTACAAATCTTTAAAAACAAAAATGTACTATTGGTCATCGCAATCATTGTCTTTGGCTTTTCGGGAGTATTTACAGCTTATACGTTCAAAGAACCCATCCTTAGAGAATACGCTGGGTTTGATGTTTCTGGTATTACCGCAGCGCTGTTCTTTTTTTGGACTCGGTGCCGTGATTAGCAACTTTCTAACCGGCAAAATTAAGCCACGATTGTTAACGAGATCCTTAATGATCGCGCTAATTGTTCTTGGCATTGTACTCACAGTTTTTACAACACTGATCCAAATCTCCGGATTAACACTCGTCTTGTGCTTTTTGTTTGGTATGGGAACGTTCGGTACAACTCCAATCTTAAACTCAAAGATTATCATTTCTGCTACTGAAGCCCCGTCTTTAGCCGGAACCATTGCAGCATCCGCATTTAACTTGGCAAACGCAATCGGTGCTGTCTTAGGTACTGTGTTACTTGATGCTGGATTTTCTTATTCTACAATTACGTACGTAGCTTCGGCCATTGTGTTTTTTGGCTTGCTATTAACTTTACTCATGAATAAATTCGAAGATAAATCGTATTTTCAAGACACACACTAGTTACGTCTATTAGGTATGGATTTTTATATCCATACCTGTTTTTATGGAAAAAATTGATTCCCTGTCTTTTCCAAGTTTGGATACATCCACATTTACACACGATACCTATAAGGAGGGTTTGCGATTGAGTAATGAACATCAAGTTGATACGTTAAATAAATTATTACAAGGCCAGCACATGGGAGTTGATGCTTACGAAAGTTATCTGAAGAAATTACCAGCCTCTTCACCACTGAAAGAACCATTTATCACCATTCAATCTGATTTGCGTGACCATGCAAATCTACTTAGCACACGCATTTTAGAACTTGGTGGCACACCTAAGAAAAGCGAAGGCTTAGTTGGAAAAATGGAGCTTTTTATGAGCGAACTGTTCGATCGCCCTCACGACGAAAAAGAGATCGTAAAACACGCCATAAAAGGTGAGAATATCTATGGCAACAAAATGACGGAAAAAAATCGCCGGTGAAGAATTGGATGAGCACAACCAACAACTCATCCACACGATTCTTTTCAAACAGCGCGAACATGTGGATGAATTAAAAATCATTCTAGATAACATGAAAAACGAGGAGTAACCACTACTCCTCGTTTTTCATGTGCAGTTGTTTAAGATAGACCATCATCTTTCTATGCTCTTCTTCAAGGTAAGAGAATCGGTGAACAATAGCAACTTCTTGCGCCACTCTTTTAAACAGTTCACATGCAATAGTCAACGCTTCAAAGGACGCTTCAAGGTTGGCGCTCGCATACGTCTTCTCATACAACCCCCACAATTCGTTTGGCAGCAATTGTTTATAGTATTTACCGAACGTTCCTGTTGAAACACGATACGAATGTTGGCTACCAATCCACCAATCGATCATTTGGTGAAGGTCCGCTCGAACAATCACTTCAAACATTTGTTTTGCATACGGAAGTTCATCCCGACAAAGACCTTTTGCAACGTTTTGTACACACCAAAGAAAATTGTTGCAACAACTAAAATATTCCGCTTCTGAAGGTTCTTTTATCCAATAACTCTCATCGGTTGCCTTCGGGATTTCTGAGAGTCGACCGTCTTTATCGAGTAATGGTACCGTTAATGAATCCTTTCCATATTGTGCAAGCATTTTCGTTACCGTCACAAGCCGCAAATCAATTCGATTCCCATCCTCAAACAACATCAAGTATGTATACAACTGGGTAATATCAACCTCAATTCCAAGTGCAAAGTCCATCTCATCCGGCTGTTGAATCATAATTAGCTCTCCAAAGATATGAAACCAATCAGCGTCCTCGCGAAAGGAATCGATCTCAGAAACAACGTAGACAATGTCATAATCTTGAAGAGAGTCAGGTCGAACATTCGGATTCGTCCGCGACCCGTTCATATAGACCGCTCGCACTCGCTCGTCTCGCTTGGCTACAGATAAAATCAACTCCATCATTTCATCATTTGATCGCATGGGGTTCTCCTTTCTATTGCTACTCGCTCAAAATGTTCCACTGTCGGAAAAGGATCATAGAAATGGTGCAACAGTCGTTTCCATTCTTGATACTCATCCGATTGCCTAAATCCGATCATGTGGTCTTCTATGGTTTCCCATCGGACCAACAATAAATAGTTCCCTTTCACTTCTAAACAACGTTGCAACTCATGAGAAATGTAGCCATTCATCGACGAGATGATCGTTGATGCTTTTTGAAATGCCTCTTCAAATTCATGCTCTAGTTCTTTTTTTAACTTGTAAGTAAGCAGCTTCCAAAATCATGTTATACATTCCCTTCAATTCTCATAAGTAAGACAATGGTACACTTCACCGATCAATCCTTCCATCTGATGAACCCCAAGTTCTCCATTCGTCATTATGACCGCTGCGCGGTTGACGTCCGGGTGCACAAACCCCATACATTGGTATCCTTTTCCCCATCCCCACGATACGATTTCTCTCCCTGCTTTAGATGCTTCAATAAAGACACCTAACCCTGACCATGCTTTGCCGAATTGAGGGGTCATCATGTCACTCGCTAATTCCTTTGAAAGACCGAGCTTGCTCTTTCCTTTTTGAGCATATAGCAGTTCTTGAAACAACCTCACAAGCGTCGTTGAGCTTGACCACAGACCTGAGGCGGCAGGGTATGGGTACATCGTTTCAGTAAAACAAACCGGTTGGCCTTGTTTCGAATGCCCCCTCGCCAAATCATCGCTAATATACGCAAGCGACGTTGGTGTTACATAACGAGCATGTAACTGAAGTGGTGTAAATACATAATTGCTCACTACCTGCTCAAATGTCTTCCGCGTGACGTCCTCAATGAGCAGTTGGATCACACAATAACCGGCATCTGAATAGTGGAATTCACGCTCCGGCTCCTCCTCCACCGTGATTGCCTTCGAACAATATGGTGTTTTACCACTTAAAATATCTGGCATCGTAGGAACACCCGAGCGAGCATCATAGGTTGAAAACTATCTTTTGGATCAATAATGCCTGATTGATGACTAAGTAAATGCCTTAACGTTACAGGTTTTTTATTAGTAGATGGAATTTTCCAACGAATGAGTTTATCATTAACTGGCTCGTCTAATTGAAGTAGCCCTTTTTCTACTAAAAGTATCGCCGTAAGAGCTGTTACGTATTTACTCACTGAACATGCGTTAAAAAATGTCTGCTCCGTTACTTTTCGATGACGATCCGCTTGAACAACCCCGTACTGATGCAACAATTGATGATCGCCTGTAATTGCAGCTATGCTCAACCCTTGAACTTTGTAATGATTCATCCGTTCAAGAATGTATTCATCGCTTAGCTTCATTATTTTCACCTACTCGATTGTATTGATAAGAATAGAAAGAAACGCATACCTCGTCTTAAGATATACGTTCATGATTGTCTAATTAAATTGCAGTTGGTACCCTCTTCTTTTTTTGCTCACTAACAGAAATGGTGATCATTGCACTTGTTAAACAAAGAACCGTACCAAAAATAGCCCAACCACTTAGTAAAAGTCCGTTTGAAAAAGCCATCATCGTTAACGTCACTACAAAGAACGTAAAAAAAATCCAAAAAGTTGATAAACCCCTGACACAACACGCAAAACGATCCGATTCGAGAAAGCCAGCACAATAGGTATAGCAAAAAAACACACTCACATAGGCCATTGCGACAATTACTTCTCCATAAGAAGTAAAAGAAAAGTGCATTACACTAAGTGATTGCGAAGCAACCATAATCACCATAATCATTGAAACCAACCAGCAAGCTGCCGAAAAACCTAACCGAATATACACAAACATCCATCCAATCCTATCATTGTTACTCTATTGCTATTATAAATAATGGTAGATTATGATAAGTATTGTGTTCTTACACGATACATTTAACGTCCCAATGCTTACGAATCTCATCAACAATTCTAGTCCGAACAACGACTCTCAAATCAAAGTGTTTGAACATAGGCTGACCGTTTTCAATCACAACATCCACCGCACGACTCACATTCTGATCTAGAAGAATAACTTTAACTTCGCCATTACGCTCATCGACTTTATTAATCTCACGAATTCTAATTTCTTCCACACCAATCATCCTCCTCGGTTCTCTCTCTATAAAATCACTTTAACACGTTACTGCAAAATGAAAATAAAGTTTATAGAATTGTTATGATTTTTAATGTTTATTTTTAATACGTAAATAACCTAAATAAAGTTTCAAGATAGGTTAATCAAATTCAATGTAATACAGAAACCTTTCCTGAAAAGTACATCCTGATACAATCAATTCATTTCATTTGTCCTACTATAACAACCTAAAAAATGGTATTATTATAGGTATTATAATGCAAATAATTCAAAAGGGGTTTTGCACATGAAAACTAGCTACAAAGATCGATGGTGGTATTCTACTACGACTATTTTAATACTGATGATATTTAGTGTGTTAATTATTCCAGCTATGATTGCGATTGGTTTATGGATTGTACAAATGATAAAACGGAAAAAAATACTATGAAAGTATTCGAGAAGATGTACATATCTCTAAAAAAATTTCTGATAAGAAATCTGAAATAAATAATCTTGACACATTGATCAAAGACAAGCAAGATACTCTAGCTAACAAAGAGAAACTATTACTTGATCTACGTACAGAGTTTGATAAATCTGTAGAAGAAGAACGACTACAATTGTTGACTAATACCCAAAAAAAAGGCCGAAGATGACTACAAACAGATTATTGAAGAAACAAAAACACATAACGAAAATATAGTACACCTGCGTGAACAAGAAATATCCTTAGAAAAAGATATTACACGACTAACTAAACAAGTAAGAAAGTACAAATCAGAAGTACTTGGTTTGAAAAACTTACATATTCGCTTTCCTCACAGCATTGAATTTAAAGACCCCGATGCTCAAATTGAAAAACTTAACGAGATGATTGATGAATCAACTTTATTGCAATCAATCATTACGCTACCTATTCATACCGATAACTCTAAAGAATTACGTAAACTTTCATCAGCAACAAAAAAAGGAAATCAAAAATGTTCTTAATAAATATGAGGAACGTTATACCACAAAAACTAACAAGACAATTTACCACCTCATGATTATTGCTCTTCAATCTGAAATGAACTTATTATTATATAATTTGCGATACGAGAAAATGGATCAAACAGTAGAGAAAGTCAAAGAAGTCATTACAAAGTACTTAGCAATTTCGACTGACGGAAATCAAAACATCTTAAGCACAATTTCGAAATTCTTAACAGAAATCGAACCGCTTTACATTGAACTTGTAAAGATTGAATACAAATACTACATTATTAAAGAACAAGAAAAAGAACAACAACGTTTAATTAGAGAACAAATGCGTCAAGAAGCCGAAGAACGCAAATTATTAGCTGCTGAACAGAAAAAAATTAGATAATGAAGAGAAAAAAATTCAAAACCGAAATGCTTAGAAATAAAGAATTACTCGAACAAGAACATGATATTGCTAAGATCACTCAAATTGAAGAACGACTCAAAGAATTAGAATCCCAAATGAGTAATATTGAAGAAAAGAAAGAGGAAATCTCAAATTTATCACTAGGTAAGGCTGGATATGTATACATCATTTCGAACTTAGGTTCTTTGGTGAAAGCTTTCAAAATAGGTATGACTAGGCGAATGGTTCCACAAGATCGAGTGGATGAATTAGGAAGTGCATCAGTACCATTTAGATTTGACATACATGCACTTATCTTTAGTGACGATGCAGTTGGTTTAGAACAACAGCTCCACAAGCAATTACAACAACAAAGAGTAAACAAAGTGAATTTCAGAAAAGAATTCTTTAGAACAGAAGTCAGTGAACTACAAACGATTGTAGAAGAAATTGACCCCACAGCGGAGTTTATTCCGACCATGATCGCTGAGGAATATACTCAATCACTCGCATTAGAAGAATCGGAACAAACTTTACCAGCTTAAATATTCTACTAAGTATAAAAAAGAACCTACGCTTACTAAATGGTAAGCGTAGGTTCTTTTTCCCTTTTTAATTGACAGTACAATTATTTAAATTAAAGCCGTATAGTTTATTTCTTAGCTTACTTTTGAAACAATTATTCCAACGCTAGAACAACAACATAAAGGAACGTACCAACTTGTAATTTTAAATTGTTCAAATAACATATTCAGTGCTAATTTAACAAATAAACTATGCAGTAAAAAAAGCGGCTGTCGTGGCGAAGACGCCTGCGGGAGTAGCGTTAGCTGAAGATCATCGTGCGAAGCACGATAGCTGAGGCAACGCCCGCGGCAAGCGTAGCCACAGAAGCCGCCTACTCATTTACGAGCACATATCTGGTACTTTTAAGTTGCTGAACAACCTAAGAAAGGAGCAACTCCCTTCGTGTTCAAAACTAATACTTATTCAAAAGATACTTTAGCGGCAGAATGGAAACGAGAATAATAATTAATGCTGCGGGTGCAGCCATATAGTACAAGTCTTCACTCGTTTCTACCCAAATTCTTGTAGCGAGTGTCTCAAATCCTGGGGGTCTTAAAAGCAAGGTTGCAGGTAGCTCTTTTACTGCGCTTACAAACACTAAGGCGCCACCAGCTAGAATTCCCGACCGAATGGATGGCAAAATGACTCGTATGACGACTTGCCATGGCTTTAATCCTAGGCTTCTCGCGGCCTCGTCCAATTTAGGGGAAACAAGCTGCAATGATGCTTCTCCCGATTGCAATACTTGTGGTAGAAAACGAATTACATACGCCAGTGCCACGAGGAAAATCGTGTTGTAAAGAGCCGGCACATAGCTATTAAAGAAGAAAATAACTCCGAGTGCGACAATGACACCGGGCAATGCATATCCTGCATATGCCAATCGATCAATTGAGGTGCTAATGACGGATGGGTGTCTTGACTTAATATAAAGAATTGGCAAGGCTACTACGATTGCAATTCCAGCCGCCATCCCTGCTACCATTAGGGTGTTCACTGAGTACTCAATAAAGCGGGCATCGATCGCACCTGCCTGTACACCGATGATTGACCAGTACACCATAACAATGACTGGTAAAAGCACGGATAGGAAGAACAGAAGCACGAGTGCTGAAAATGCTGGCCACTTCCATTTTCCGAGACTTAAAGGTTCATTGGGTTGACTTCGACTGTTTTGGACGACGTTATGTTTCTTTGAAAACCTTGAGTTCATCCATAAAATAATCAATGTTATCGCAAATAAGACCGTGCTTAGTACAGTTGCAGATACGTGATCGTAACTTCCCATGTTGTAATAGATTGCTGATGTGAACGTTAAGTAGCGAAGCATGGCGATGGCACCAAAGTCTGTAATGACATACAAAGAGACGAGCAATGCTCCTGCTCCGATTGCAGGGCGCAAAAATGGAAGATAAACCCGTGCAAAGATCTTCAACGTTCCTAACCCTTGCGAGCGCGCGACCTCTTCATAACTTCGACTAATTCGACGTAACGCTGATGAACAAATCAAAAACACATACGGGTATGTAAATAACGTTAATACGAGCCACACACCTGTAAAACTATAAATATCAATTGGAAATTCACCGAATGAAGATAACCATTCTGATTCTCTCCACGTTCGCGCTAAACTCCCTCGTGGCCCTAATAGAATGATAAATGCAACGGCTCCGATGTAAGGTGGAATAACGAGCGGAATCGCCAAAATCCAGCGCCACCACTTCTTCCATGGCAATTGGGTACGCTCTACAAGCCAAGCGGCACCGACACCGATGATGATCGTTGAGACGGTCACTGCAAATGTAACGCTTAACGTGTTCCATAGGAGTTCAGGAATTCTTCCATCAAGCAGCCGAGCCCAGCGATCAGCCCCAGCTGTTAAGGAACGAAGCACGACATATAACACTGGAATAGCTAAAAGAATAGCCGCTAGTGATGAAATTCCAAGCAAAAACTTCCCTGGTGGATTTCCTTTCCATATGTTCATCCATAGACGTTTTAGTTTCAAAGTACCACCACTTCTTTAATCAATTCAGATAAAAAGCAAAGGCACGAATACCTTTGCTTTTTTGTACTATTATCCTATCTCTAAGTCTAAACCAGATTCTTCAATTAGACTACGTGTATCTTCCCAAACTTCCCCTAGTTCACGTAGTGGCATGTCTTGAATCTCATAAGAATCAAGAGGAGCCGCGTTCTCATACGCTTCTACTTCTGGGTTCAATGGAACTTCCATAGATTCATAAGAGAATTCCTGTTGATTTTCTGGAAGCAATAACCAGTCGAGGAATGCATGAGCGTTTTCTTCGTTCGGTGCATCTTGAATTAGTCCTACACCCGCGGCATTAATGACCGCGCCCATCTCGCCTTCTTCTTGGTCTGGATAAACAACGCCTACGTTGTTGTCCATTGGCTCTTCAAGTTGCTGGTGATAGTAATAGTTATTCACTAGACCAATTGGCACTTCGCCCGCGCCGACTGCTCGACGGATATCACCATGACCTTGCGTGACAACACCAGCATTTTCACGAATAGCGTTCAACCATTCCAACGTGCGATCGTCGCCCCACTCATTTCTTAATGCAGATACGTGACCGATCATGGAGCCGTTACCACCACGTGTAATGGCAAATTGGCCTTCGTATTCAGGGTTTGCAAGTTCTTCAATGGTTGTTGGGACATCTTCTTCATCAATCAAATCGGTGTTGTACATTAAAACTCGCGTTCTTGCTGATAAACCGATCCATGAGTTGTCTTCTGCGCGGTAACTCTCATCAATCGTTTCAATGCCTTCTGGGTCTGCACTAGCAAGGTATCCTTCTGACCTTAAATGCTCAAGTCCACCAATGTCATTTGAAAGAAAAATATCCACCTGAGTGTTTGAGCTCTCTTCTTTGATGAGGTTTACTGCTGTATCATCGAGATGGCTTACGAGCACTTCGATTCCAGTTTCTTCTTCAAATTTATCTAAAAGGTCGTTTGTGAAGTTCTCATTTCGACTAGAATAGACGACAATTTCGCCAGCTTCTTCTTCGACCGTTTCACCGTTAGCTTCTTCTGTTGATGGTGCTTCTTCATCAGATGAACATGCGCTAAGTGCTACAACACCCATCGCAAACATCATTGTCGGTAATGCAAATTTCTTCATAGTATTTATTACCTCTTTCAAGTTTTATTCGTTCACGACTGCAATTAAATCAGGCGATATATCAAACGATATTGGCTCGTTTAACTCAATGTCGTGTTCAATAGACACACGTATTAACATTTCTTCTTTCTCACCTTGTAGGCACGCTTCTGGTGTGCAATTAAGGCAGACCCTCACTTCTTGATACTCACCAGCGTAGTAAACCTCAGAAACAATTCCAGTGTATTGACCTTGTTGATTAATTTGACAGCTCTCCGGTCGAATGGAAAGTTTCACTTCTTGTTTAGGTCTCGTATTCGGACTATGTAAGAGCTGTACATTGCCAAAGGATGTCATGACTCCGCTTTCATCATCAGAAATAATACCGCGAATTAAATTCGTTTTACCGACAAAAGAAGCAACAAATTGATTGCACGGTCGTTTGTACATCGCTTTTGGATGATCACTTGTTGAATCGCACCTTGGTTCATCACAATCACACGGTCAGAGATTGCAAATGCATCTTTTTGATCGTGCGTGACAAAGATCGCCGTTGTTTTTTTGTTCACGCAACATGTACGCGACATCTTTTCTCATTTGATCTTTCATACTTGAGTCAAGATTACTAAACGGTTCATCAAGTAGAACGATATCTGGCTTTGGAGCCAGTGCTCTTGCAAGTGCAATGCGTTGCTGTTGTCCACCAGATAACTCGTGTGGAAACGACTTTGCGTATTTCTCAAGGCCGATTAGTTGAAGCATCTCTAGCGCTCGGTCTTTACGAGCTTGACGTGACATCTTCGTTAATCCAAACGTAATGTTTTTTTCAATCGTTAAGTGAGGAAAAAGTGCGAAGTCTTGAAACACCATTCCGACGCTTCGATTCTCTGGGGGTACATTCATATTCGCGTCGAAGATGACTTGCTCGTTTTTCCTTATGGAACCAGATGATGGCTGTTCGAAACCGGCGATCATCCGTAGTGTCGTCGTCTTGCCACAACCACTAGGCCTAACAAACTAATGATCTCGCCTTCTTCTATATCAAGGGTAAACTCATTTACCGCCTTTGTACTCTGTTGGTTATAATATTTGCACAATTGACGAATTTGCAGGAACGCCAATGTATTCCCCTCCAATACGAAAATGATAATCATTATCATTTGCATCGCAATGATAGCATATCTTACCTATAGAGTCAAAACCTTGTCGTACATTTTCTCTCTTAATCACTAAGTACGTCATATGCGATATATGGCAGTAAACCAAAGACTACTTGATCACAAAATGAAACGATCATGACGATCGTTCCAACGGACAAATCTTGCAATAATCAAGGTCTTCTTTTTTATTCTCAATTCGATGGAATAGACAGCATGTCTTTCTCGTGCACGGCGATCCTAAAACTGCTTCTTCATACAAGTAAGGTTGTAAAGGATTTGACTCCAACCCAAACAAAGCTCCTTCAGCTTGTTGTAAACATCGAAAGTCTGACAATAATTGTTCTCGTTGTATCCACGATTCGGTTGATTGTAAGAGGCTTCGATAAACCGAATGGATGCGAATCGCGATATTCTCCCAAAGAATTCTCGTAGAAATTCTCACCGTTGAAATTGCGCGAATAAGTGGTGTCATATGTTCAGTAAAAAAATGTCTGCAACGTGCGATTACGCCACTCAACTCGATTCTCGGCTGGACACGTATCCAACGGGCAGTCCCGCTCTTGAATACATAGCTTTTTGCGTTCCTCATTAAAAACACAGCCCGTTAACGGCATCGAGAGTGCCTGATTGTAATTGCCTAAGCTATACAATAACGAGCCTACAGTCACGCGAGCATAATACTTTATAAATAATGATGCTGCGACTTTAATGTTCGGTGCTTCAATCTTCTCCATATAACTCATTAAGAAATCTCGACATCTCAATGGATCCAATAAGTGGTCCATACGGAATCCTGTTGTGTTCGATGTGTAACGCTCAATTCCAAAGGAAGCTAAGCGTTCAATCGTTACAGATTCTCGCATCTTACCTTCTCCTTTCAAGCTTCTATAATGCGAAGACCTTCTTTTCTACACGACGTGCCGCCTTTTTGCTGTAGGGAATGGTCATCGGTGTTAATGTAATTGGATCTTCAATTACTTCACAATCTAACGCAAAGACTTGCTTCATCATGTCCGTCGTGACAACTTCTTCTGGACTGCCTTGTGCATAGATCGTTTTGTTCTTAAGCGCCACCATATGATGTGCGTAGCGTGCGGCTAAATTTAAATCGTGCAAGACGATGACAATCGTTTTGCCTTCTACCTCGTTTAACGTATGACAAAGATCCAAAATCTCAATCTGGTGAGCGACGTCTAAAAACGTCGTCGGTTCATCCAGAAGTAACGTTTCCGTGCGTTGTGCTAACGTCATTGCAATCCATACCCGTTGACGTTGTCCTCCCGATAAAGAAGTTACTGGGCGATCTGCCATCTCAAACACGCCCGTTGAAATCATCGCTTCATTAACGATTTTCTCGTCTTCTACAGACCATTGTTTTAATAAAGTTTGGTGGGGGTAACGACCTTGTTTAACGAGTTGGGAGACGGTAATGCCTTCCGGACTCTCCGTACTTTGAGGCAGAACGGCGAGACGCTTTGCAATTTCCTTCGTTGAAAGCTGCTCCATATTCATCCCATCTAATTGGATTGTTCCGCTTTTCGGTTTGAGCAATCGTGCGATCGAACGTAGTAAGGTCGATTTGCCACACCCGTTCGCTCCGACAAGAATGGTTACTTTTCTTTTTGGAATGTCTAAATCTAGCTCATCAATGACAATTCGATCTTTAAATCCGAGTGTAAGTGAATTCGTTCGTAACATTTCATCCATCACTTTTTTTCAACCCTTTCGATTGCGATACAACAAATACAAAAAGAACGGGGCACCAATTCCGGAAACGAGTACACCCACAGGAACATCAAGTGGTAAAAATGCCGTCCTTCCAACCACATCAGCGACAAACACCATCGTTCCACCGATGATCGCAGCTGTTGGAACGAGTAATGCAAAGGATCGACCGATGATAAAACGAGCAATGTGCGGTGCCATTAATCCAACGAAACTAATACCACCAGCGAAAGCGACAGCGACGCCTGCTAGGATGACACTTACCGTTATCATTCCTAATCGTTGCCACTGAATGCGTGCACCTAGACTTTTTGCCACATCTTCTCCTAGTTGTTGCACATGCACAGCTCTTGCACAAAGAAGCGCCAGAATCATTGCGCAACCAATCCATGGAACCATTTGTTGAACTGCGCTCCAAGAGGATCCATACACACTTCCAGTCATCCACACATAAGCTTGACTACTGCTATTAATCGGACTAAAAATGATCATGAGTGTTGTTAACGCACTCATCGCTGCATTAATACCGATCCCAATTAACACTAATCGTAGGGGCGATATGCCTTCTTTCCATGCAAGAGCGTAAATGAGTACTGAAACGATTGCTGAACCGAGCATTGCTGCTAACGGTAACAGCTCATCGGTAATACGCCGCTAAACGTTGTAATAAAGAAAACTGCGGCAACAGCCCCACCGCCTGTAATCCCGATAATATCTGGGGAGGCGAGTGAATTGCGGACCATCTCTTGTAGAATCAACCGATACACCTAGCGCAGCTCCTGCAAGTAAGGCCACTAACATTCTCGGTAATCGCAAGCTCTCAATGATAAATGTATTTGCGCCTACATCAATGCCGATAAAATATTGCATGATGCTAATGGCGACACCCACGTGCTACCAAGAGACAGACCGACAATCATGAGCACGATCATCACGAGAAATAAACACAACGTGAGTACGATTGGAACGATCGGTACTTGAAGTGAAAATGCACCGGACTTTGGACGTAGCGTGAACACTTTTTTTCATGATTGTTTAAACCCTTTTCTAGCAATGTAAATGAAAAACGGCGTACCAATTAAAGCCGTTACAACACCGATTGGAATTTCTCTAGGTTGAATAGCTATCCGTCCAACGACATCTGCATTCAACATCAGTATTGCACCGATGAACACACAGTATAGAATTAACCACATATGTTGATGACCGACGAAGAAACGAGCAATGTGAGGAACGATTAATCCAACAAATCCAATCATTCCACCAACCGCTACCGCTCCACCCGCTAACATGACGGCAACGAGTATGATCATCATCTTTAAGGCAAGAACACGTTGCCCAAGACCTTTTGCAATTTCATCTCCTGTATGCAACAGATTCATTGGCTTAGCAATTAAAAGTGCAAGGATTAAGGCTACACAAACGATTGGAATGACAGGCATCAAGACTTCGATAGGACGGTTGGCAACTGTCCCTGCCATCCACAACAACACGCGATCAAGATTCGCTTCATTTGTAACGAGCATTCCTTGAGTAAAGGACACGAACAACGCATTAATTGCCGTTCCAGCTAACACGACACGAACTGGAGAAAACCCTTCGTCGCCAACTGTACCGAGGCATAGACGAGCACCGCAGCAAGCAAAGCTCCTGCAAATGCAAACCAGAACAATGACGTTAACGCCTGTATTGAAAAGAAAGAAATTGCAACAACGACAAAAAAACAGTGCCCCCGCGTTAATACCAAAAACCCCAGGGGACGCTAATGGGTTCCGCGTTAACGCCTGTAGCATGGCACCTGAGACCGCAAGGCTTAAACCGATCAAAATCGCTGAAGCCGCACGTGATACTCGATGATACAAAATCACGTGATCTGCATTGGTCGCATCATACTCCCTCAGTGCATCAAACATTACATGCCAAGCAACGTGTTGTTGACCCACTTGAATGCTCATATAAAGGGATAGAATAAACAGTAGAATTAAGAGAATGAGGCCAAAAAAAATTTTGACCTCGTCGTTAGTAGTCGCTCACGCATCGTTTATTCCTTTTCGATACCATACATATCGTACAAATCATCTAGCATATGATTCGCTGCGATATACCAGCGCCCATACTCCACGTCACTTCATCGACCATCTCTACTTGATCATTCTCTACAGCATCTAACTCTTCCCAAAGCGGGTGTTCTGTCCAAAGATCCCAAGACTCATCCAATTCGTCGCCGTCTTGATTGCTTTGTAGGTAAATAAAGAACTGATCACTATTAAGTTCTGGAATGCTCTCTGTATTCGTTAACTCAATAAAGGCCTCACCAGCATCATAAGCTTCTTGTTGATTTTCAGGCATCGTAAACCCTGCATCTTCAAGAACACTTCCAGGGAACCCTCCGACAAACAGTCTCAATGAATCTGATCGGAAGTTAATGACTGAACGTGTCAATGGTTCTTCCTCAATTTGTTCCATTTCTGACTTAAAGCGCTCAATTCTCTCGTCCCAACGACTTAACAACGCTTCCGCTTCGTCTTCAACAGCAAGCGTTTCTCCCATTACGTCTAACGTCATCTTGAAATCATTAAGTTCATCAATAACAACCGTTGGTGCAATGCCAGACAGTTGTTCATAAATTTCTTCGTGACGGGACTGCGTTGCAATGATGACGTCTGGTTCAAGCGCTGCGATCTCTTCTAAATTTGGTTGAATCTCGTCACCTACAACCGTACTTTCACCTAAATCTTCTCGTAAGTATTCATATACTGGTGGTTCTAACCATGACTCCACGATCCCTATCGGTTCATAACCAAGAGCTGCTGCAGTATCGTTCGCTCCTTGGAATAACGTAACAACCTTCTCAGGAGGCTCTTCAAATTCAGCAACCCCTAAGCTATGTTCCACTGTATATGATTCTGTGTTCTCTTCTGTATCTTGACCAGCATCACTTGTCGTCGGTTCGTCACTACCTCCACAACCGATCAATACAAGTAATGATGCAAACGGAATTAATCGTATTATCTTCATGGCACCCTCCATTTGTTGATAATGATTCTCATTACTGATTATATGACTATTTTGACTTGATCAACATAGACAACACTGACATCACCATGCACATTTCAGACTTTATGTTACGAAAAACTCGGATAGCTTATTTAATAGAAGGTTATGTGAATACGCATTGTAGCTCGTATATAAATGTTTCGTGTCATACAACCCATACAGTTGCTTGTTCTTTACTGCTTTTAATGATTGCCAGCGTTCATCTCGGCTTAACTTTTTCAAGTGCTGAACAATCGTCGTTTGGCTCGGCAATCGCTTGTGACTTCGATATACCGTCAAAATAATTCGATCCGCATTGATTTCCATAAGCTCTTCCAGCGTAACCTCTTTAATGTGAGCAATCTTTCGAATGCGTTCAGGTGCTTCCATCTGTAAGTCATCGTACATGACCGCACCCATATTCCGCATCCCATAAAGGCAACAGCCTACTTCTCCAATTCCAACAACAATCACCGTCTCTTTGCCGACATACTTCTTGATTGAATCTTTTAAACTGCTCGCTTTTTGTTCATAGTGTTCCAACCATTGCTGCGCGCGCTGATCACAATCAACAATTGAGGCGATTTGTGTGAAATGTTCACGCCATGTACCTTCGTATGCAAGGTTTATAACTGGTGCAATCTGGTTAATTAATTCTGACTTTGTTTGTACCGCATCACTCATCGGAGCTTTCTGAATGACAACATCAGGTTGAATGGTGACTAACTTATCCACATCGACACTTTCTTGCCCGATTTCGACAACGCCCGCTTCCTTTAAAGAAAGAGGATACGAGTGATTCATAATCGCTGAATGAGGCAAATGATTTAACGCATACAAATGACCGGTAACAAGATGATGAAGGGAGGCGACTTTTAGTGAGAGAATCGAACGCTTCATAAAGCTTTGTGGTGAACGTCCCATCTGTCGTTTGAACTGCCGACTAAAATAAAACTCATCCTTAAAGCCAACATCAAAAGCTACGTCGCGAATCGTTTTGTTTCGATTAAGTAAAAGGCTTTTGGCATGAGTGATCCGCACACGATTTAAATACGACATCGGACTTTCTTTATAGCGCGCTTTAAATGTTCGTGAAAAGTAGTCAACATTGACCCCTGCTCGTTGTGCTAAGTCGACACGCGTTAAAGGTGCGTGATAAAAATGATCAATGTACGACTTGGAATCAGCCAAGCGTGACTGCAATGTATCTTTCTTTTGATCATTTAATTGTTGCAAGACGAGGTAAAATAATTCATACAAACGGTACGTTAACGTAAATGGTTGTGTTTCTAATTTTCGCGAATCACATACAAGTTGCTCTACTTTGCGTGAGATCGCTTCATTAAATGGGAATTCCACATATAAATTGTCGATCGCCTCACGAATAAACCTATCCTCAATCTGACTTTTCTTGTATGCTTTACAAATTAATGAAACCAACACATCTTCGTCTGCAATATAATCTCTCGTTGCGATGTACTGCTTATCATTCTTCTGGACAAAGTACAAACTTTCACCATCAGGTGATCCGGTGTTACCTTCTATTCCTTCAATCGCTCGTACAAATTCAAACTTCCGCTCATTTAAATATTGAATAAACGTACTTTCATTCATCATCTCTCACCACCGATAATGATAATCATTATCAACATAGTATCATGAACGAAGATAAATGCGACATTAAATCGTCTAAAACGTACGTGAATTCATTCAAATCTCCTATTTTGACGTACAAAAAGACCATGAACCTTTTGGTTAATGATCTTTTTTACCCTAGTTATGGCAATGCTATAACTCGAAACGGACTCGATTGTTTAGGCAAAGAACCGATCTCGGTTTTCGTATCCATATCAATAATCGAAATTAATTGTCGATTTGAATAACCGACATACGCTCGACGAGTATAAGGATTCAACCAATCGTAACAGGGTTTGATCCTGAATCTGCTACCGGAATCTCCGCAATGATCTCTGACGTATTCTCATCGATGACCGTAACGTACCCATCCGCATTGGTCACATAGAGTTCATCAAATAAAGGGTCAATTTCAACACGGTTCGGACTACCATTGACGACAATCGTGTCGACTAACGCCAACGTATTTCCGTCATACACCGTGACCGTGCCTCCTTCTGTATTCGTAACGTAAACGAGATTCGTTCGCTCATCAACAATTACATCGCTCGGGTTAACCAATCCTTCTGTAAACGGGCCGATTATTTCATTAGTTGCACCATTAACTACATTCATTTCATTAGCGAATTGTCCACCACTCACTATATAAATAAAGTTCGTCAGTGAATTTACAGCAAGCGCATTTAAAGGATTAGGAAAGACTCCTTCACCGATCACAGCTTCTACTTCAAACGTATCCCCATCCACGACAAACAATCGGCCTGTTAGTGTTGTCACATAGAGCTTATTCGTTGTGAAGTTGATTTCGACAGCTTCTGGATTCGGCCCTGGCGTTGAGAGTGCAAATTGTGTAATTAGACTTTCGTCCAACGCACTATACACATACATTGTTCCCGGCTCGTTCGCTGCTGCAACATACACATAATTTCGGTAAGGATCGACAGCAATTGCAAACGCAAATGAAAGAAAAAAACGTTGGTAACGTCCCAATTTGTTCATTTGTAAACCCATCAAAAACCGCTGTATTCCCTGTGAATGGCTGCAGACCATACACTTTGTTTAAACCGGTCGGCGCTGTTGGAGATGGTGGAATTGTAGGTTGTGTTGGGGCTGTTGGAGCTGTTGGGGCTGTTGGTGGCACAACATTCGCTGGACCATTAATAAGATTATTGTTAATCTCGATTCTTTTAAAACAATTATCCATATAATCACTCCTTTCTCCTATATTTATATAGCTTATGTACAGGTACCTCTCGCCCGTGTTAGTAGGAATAACTATTTTAGTTAAGATTACAAAAAATGGGTGTCCCTATTTACAGCTTAATGCATTCAATGACGAACCTTTTTGACCTGATGTTCGTACAGTAACGTTAAAGGATAAATCTATAGGGGGAATAGAATTGGAGCATAAAAAAAGATAAGGGACACAGTACTCCAACGAATATTAACTGTGCCTGCGGACCAAAAGGGAAGCACCACCTCGGACCAAACCGGAAGAAAAATTGCGGTTGCGGACCTTGTTCAATCTATATTAATAACAACTTAATCAACGGTTCGACTTGGGCAACTTGTCCAACTTGCCCAACTGGACCTACGGGACCGGCGGGGGCTACGGGTGTTACTGGGCCTGCGGGTACTGGTGCTACGGGACCTGCCGGGGCGACTGGCGCGACTGGTGAGGCTGGCGCTATTGGTGCGACTGGCGCGACTGGACCACCAGGTACCGGGGCTACTGGACCGCTGGGGCTACAGGGGCTACTGGTGAAGCTGGCGCTATTGGTGCGACTGGACCACCGGGCACAGGGGCTACTGGACCGCTGGGGCTACGGGGGCGACCGGTGAAGCTGGCGCTGTTGGTGCTACTGGACCGGAAGGACCACCTGGACCCGAAGGGCCAGAGGGACCGCAAGGAATTGAAGGGCCGGAGGGGCCTCAAGGTTTAGAAGGACCAGAAGGACCTCCTGGACCGGAGGGACCAGAAGGGCCTCAAGGTTTAGAAGGACCGGAGGGACCTCAAGGTTTGGAAGGTCCGGAAGGACCTCAAGGGATTGAAGGGCCAGAAGGACCAGAAGGACCTCCTGGTGGTGCTGGCGCGACTGGGGCTACAGGAGCTACTGGGACGGGAGCTACTGGACCACCTGGACCAACCGGACCTGGTGGCGGTGGTTCGACGGTTGAATCAGCCTTCGGATCTTCAACAGGGGGTCAAGTAATTACACTAGAAACTGAACCTGGAGCAATAATCGCTGTTCCAGACAATCAATTAACAAGCCCGAACATTATTGCAGCCAATGATGGTTTTACCGTTCTAACAGCAGGTCGTTACAGAGTTTCATACTCTCTCTTATTACTCACATCAAGGGTTGTTTCGACACGAATATTGTTAAACGGCGCTCCCGTTGATCCCTCGGTTTTGAATGGTAATTTAACTGGGTCTTATACGAATTACGATAATGAGGTACTACTTGATCTTGCCCCTGGAGATAACTTACAATTAGCAGTCGTTGGTCCGGCGGGTCAGACAATCACATTAGAAACAGGAACAAGTGGTGCAACATTGCAAGTCATTGGTTTGGATGTGCCAGGTATTTAGTAATTTCACTAACATTTCAAGAGCATTCATGACTTTACATGAATGGCTCTTTTTTAAGTTACATTCACTTATTACGATGCTACACCTAGCACCCTATCAACATTAATGATTGTTAGTTATTCAGAACATAATCCGGTAATCAAACCGGCGGGATGTACAAGTTCAAAAAGACAGGAACGGTCAAGATACCGATGTTTACGAGTGCATGAGAGGCGATCGCAAAGCGTAAGCTTCCTGTTTTTATGTAGATGAGTGACCATACGATGCCTAAGATCGGTAGATATAGAAGCACATGGATGTGTTGATTTGCAATCGAGAATACGCCCCACATGAGTGGATGACTCAAAACGAAGAACACCGTTGTGTAAGCAATACTGGCCCAATTGGGAAACCTCTTCATTGCCGCATCTAACAATAACCCTCTCCAGTAGAGCTCTTCAAAAACTGGATTAATCATCGCGAACAGAAGCCATAAACCGATGATCCACGGATCATTTAACACGTGTAAATTCATGAGTAACACAGTGAATGGGAACAACCCTACAACCCAGCCTAAACTTACAATTCCTTTCGATGGTCTTGATTTGCCAAGCCAGCTTTTCACTTGTTTATTTCCTTTAAAACGATAGATGCAATAGCCAAGCAACGACCAATACACGATCGCCAGAGGTACCCATGCCCACTCATTCATAAACGATGAAAACAATGTTGCCACTACAAAGCCAATTGCAATAATGATGATCGGAGATAGTAGAATCCACGTCGTTTTAGCACGGCTTGCCATCTTTACTCTCCACCCTTACTCGTGAACAGCCGAAGAATAAGTGATGCTTCTGGTATTGGGCATTCTGCCCATTGCAACTTATTAATCGCTAACCCTTGGATCATTGCATAATAAGCAACCGCGAGCTGTACCGGGGAATCATCTACAATTTCTCCTTGTTCTTGACCGGCCATAATTATCGGTAAGATCGCCTTGACTGGCGAATTCTGCTCATCTCTTAATAAGTTTGTCACGTCGTCTGGTACTGCGTCTGATGTGCTCGCTTGAATCATAATCACGAACAAATACAATTCATTGCCACGTGCAATGGAACGCAAAATCTCTTCTGTCATCTGCGATAACTTTTCTAGAGGTGTACCTTCCCGTTGCATTGCCTTCGTAACGCTTCCCATCGACCTTTCACTTGCTTTCTTAACGAGCTCAAAAAACAGATGTTCTTTCGAATTAAAATAATGATAAACCAAACCGTGACTGAGCTTTGCTTCCTTTGCTATTTCACTAATTTTCGTCCCGGCCATTCCTCTTCTTGCAAAAATAATGCTGGCCGCATCCAGCAGTTGATCTCGCCTTGCATCTCGTATCTCACGGTTTTGCTGTTCGTCCCTTGCATGTCACACCTCTATTTTTGATTGATTAATTAGTCAATATAAAGATACAGAAATCCCTCATTAATCGCAAGAACTTTTCGAAAATAAAAATATACGCTATTGAACGCCGCTTTCCAAGATTGAGAACGTCTTGTTCTTTGTATCGATTTCAGCCAACGCACCGTAAGGCAAGACAAACTTAGGTTCTGTATGACCGAAGTTTGCATTATACAAGATTGGTAGTGACTGTAATTGCTGTTCTTTCATAACACTACGAATGGTTTCTTTGTATTCCTCAAAATACGCTTCATCTTGCGGCTTCCCAAAGATCATCCCGTTAATTCTATGAAGAATGCCTTGGGCTGCATAATTCCTTAGCCAACTTCTAATCAGCCTCGGCTCTGGTTTTTCCTCAGAAGTTTCAAAGAATAAGATTCGATTATTCCAATACTCCTCATCCGGCCATAAGATTGTTCCTTTCGCAAGTTCTAGTGCCTCTATGCTCCCACCAAAGAGGCGACCACTGAAGACTCCATCTCCTTGTAGAACTTCAATTCCATCGTTTACTTGAGTCGAACGACGTTGATGCTTCGTCTCTTCCTCTTCCCACGGCAAATACTCACTCGTCCACTCTGTGGCAGGTTTTACTTCTCCAATTACTTCGCTCGAAAACAAAGTCCGCTTGATCATCTCAACGGTATATGGGAACATTTCCACGTTCTCTGCAAAGTCCGTTAAAACAGCAGGACGGTAAAATGAAGAAAGGCCTGCTTTATGACAAAATAGGTGACAGATCGTGACATCAGAATAACCAAGGATAACCTTTGGGTTGTCCCTGATCACTTCGAAATCAATATATGGCAGTAAACGAATGCTATCATCACCACCGATGTTCGCAATCACTGCTTTTATGCTTGGATCTTTAAACGCACACATCAGATCTGCTGCACGTGCTTCGGGATGATCATACAAGTCGACTGCACGTTTTAAACTGTTCGGCATCGGAACCACTACTAGACCAAACACCGATTCTAAACGCTCCACACCTTGCTTGTAACGCCAGTGTAGATCAGGTTCACCTGCTCCCCCAAAAGACGGACTAATTGTTGCAACCTTATCTCCACGTAGTAGCTTTTTTTGGTTTGCTTAGCATCTTAAACACCCTTCCCACTAGTTAGACTGCGCGGTTTAAGAACATCGTTATGAAAATATGAAATAACGACCTACATTAACTAGTCTTTACTTCTAGTTTTTCCTCAATAACGCACGAAATCAACATGGAATCCTTACTACGTCAATACGATTATCCAGAAATCCTTTTTCGTGCATCTCTCTGAACAATTTAGAAAGGGTATGATAAAATGTCTAAATTAAAGAACTATTCAATCTTAATCGGAGGTTTACTTCTCATGACAACACCTGTTCAAGCAACTAGTTCAAGTAACAGTCTACTACCTGCAGAAACTCCACCTGCTGCGGGTCAAAAGCCTGATGCAACCATTCCCTTTTCTTATCAGCCTTACTTCGGACAAAGCATGGAGCAACCTGACCATATTAAATCGCTCTACCCCGACCCCGACGTTGCATTCACTACACCTGGTTTTGCACCTGGGAAAGAAAACTTTACGACTACTGAAGAAATGATGAGCTTTCTACATGAACTAGATGCAGAAAGTGATCGCCTCCAATTAGAGAATATCGGTTATTCACAAGAAAACCGAGAGATTCCTTTACTTATTTTCACCGAAGATGGAAAGGCGATTGATGAAACGAAGAATAAACCTACTGTATGGCTGGAAGCCCAAGTCCACGGTAGTGAGCCCGGTGCTGGCGAGGCTGCCTTAGTTGCCGCGCAAAAGCTTGCTCTAGAAGAGATCGGTGACGAATTGTTAGCTAAGATCAACGTCATCATTATTCCTCGTGTCAATCCTGACGGTTCGCATTACTTCCAATTTGGAAGTGCAAGAGGGCCTTGGATTAACCGCGATCATATGAAATTAGACCTCCCTGAAACAAAAGCAATGAACAAAACGTTGCAACGCTTCAAGCCAGAAGTTGTCTTAACATCCCATGAATATGGTCATCGCAATTGGGATGCATTTAAAGAATTTGGCAACGAAGGTGGCGGTCCGTACCACGACATCTTACTCGCTAAAGGCTACAACTTAAATGTACCTGAAGAGATTCGGCAAACTGCTGATGACCTTTTCATTCAAAATGCGTTTGACCAATTAGAAGATGCTGGTTATTCAACCGATACGTACGTATCCTTTCCAGAAGATTACGACCCTGATACAGAAACCATCACTGTCTCCGAGGGAAATGGGTCACCTCGTTTCGAAAAAGAGATAGCCGCTTTACTTCCGAGCTTCACGTTTTTATTAGAAGGACGTGGCGATCGCTTTGGTCGTGAAAGCTTCGCAAGACGTGTTCATTCTCATTACTTGACCATAGAAAGCTTCTTGCAAACGACTGCAGAGCATTCTGACGATATATCTTCCATGATACACAACGCACGTGAGCAATTGGTTGAAAACGGAAAAACTGTTGACCCTTCTGATACAATTGTCATTCGCAGTGAGGCGACTGAACTCGAGCGTCCATTAGAAATATTAGACATTGAAACGGGTGATGTGGTAGAAGTGCCGACGACTTATTTGAGTGCCACAGAGGCTGTACCGACACTAGAAAGAGTCCGTCCTAGAGCATACCTTTTGCCACCTTCTCACCAGCATATCGCTGATAAATTACGCATACATGGCGTTGAAGTAAAAGCACTTAATGAACAAGTTGAATTAGCTGTTGAGCGGTATGAGGTCATCGAGCAAACGATCGGAGAACAAGTACAAGAAGGTCACATTACGAATCATGTTGAAACTGAAATAGAAACGACCACGCGAATCTTTCCGGCTGGTAGCCTCGTCTTTGAAATGTATCAAACCGCAGCAACTGTCATCGCGCTAGCGTTGGAACCAGAATCTGAAGACAGCTACGTTACGTATAATTTCATCCCAGTTAATCTAGGTGATGAAGTCCCAGTCTATCGCTATATGGATAACGATCGTCTAGATGCAAGCCCGATTTCAGACGAAACGAGCAATCAACCTGAAGAAGCTTCATCGATTAGTCTCGTTGTACTCATCAGTTCCATTGGTGCTGTACTCGCCGGTATTACCGCCCTGTTCTACAGAAGAGCACGTAAAACATCTTAATCCATAAAAAAACGAGGAGTACCTCTCCTCGTTTTTATATCGTAACCGCTTGCTTTAACACGTATTGACCATATTCCTCAACATCTTCAAAATGAATCGTCTGCCATAAAAGCATCTGCTTACTCACCGCTGCCGTACTGCGTGCATCTTGAACTGATCGTGGCTCACGAGAAAGATACCGTCGATAATACTGGAAGAACACGTAAAGTTTCCGGTATGATTTGCTTTCTTTTACTTCAACAGCTGCTTCTTCTAGGAAGCGAACGAGAACAGTCGTGTGGTACAACAACTCGAGAAAATGACGAGCAAATGCATTGACTTCTCTGTCTGTTGATTCCACGACATCTTGCATGACCGATTCAACATGTGTAATTTGTGCTTCAACAACACTCTTCGCCATGTTGAATAACTCACTACCCTCTCTAAGAGTCGTTAACGTTTCACAAAGCTTTGATAAAAGAACCTCACCCGCTTGTTCTTTACGCATCGCTCGGATTACATCTAAAGCGACGATATTCGTCGTTCCTTCCCAAATTGATCCTAAATGAGCATCGCGAACGAGTCGTGGATTGACCCATTCTTCAATATAGCCATTCCCACCTCGAACTTCCATCGCCTCAGCGCTCACGTAGCGGGCTCGCTTACAAATGTACCCTTTTAGAATTGGGGTGAGAATGCGCATCATCTCTTTTGCACCTTTGACGTTTTGGTCGTTTTCATCGAATTGATGAGCGGTGTACAAGATCATCGCTTGTGCTGCTTCCACATCTAGTTGCATTTCCACGAGGTTCTCTTGCATCATCGGTAAGTCGATGAGCTTGCCTCCAAACGCTTCTCGCTCTTTGGCGGTTTCGATTGCTTCAAGGAAACTTCTTCTCATGATGCCCGTAGACCTAACCGCATTGGACAATCGTGATGCGTTCACCATCGACATCATCTGTTTGAAGCCGTTATCGATACTCCCGACGACGTAACCGATCGCTCCGTGGAAGTTTATTTCACCACTCGCCATGTCTTTCGTGCCTAATTTATCTTTTAATCTTAGAATTGTGTAGTGATTATGAGTGCCGTCTTCCAAATATTTAGGCACGAGGAACATCGCTAACCCTTTTGAACCTTCTTGAGCACCCTCTGGTCGTGCTAACACGAGCGCAACATCGCCTGAAACGTTTGAACAAAACCACTTGTCTCCATAGATTTCATAGTGATCTCCGTTCAGCTTCGCACTTACCGTATTCTCGCCTACGTCTGAACCTCCATGCTTTTCGGTCATGAACTGACCAGCAGTGAACAAGTCATCCATCGACGTACTCGTAAGCCTAGGAACGTACTTCTCTTTCATTTCTTTACTTGCATAGTTAGTAAGCACCGTCGCCGCTGCATCGGTCATACTCATTGGACAACACAGGCCAAACTCTCCTTGAGCAAACAATGACCAGAGGGCATACTTCTCAATTTTCTTAAACGGTCTGTCTCGACCCATCACACCTGCTCGATGGGTCATCGCTGACATCCCAAATTGGCTATAGCGATCCGCTCCAATTCACGGTACGCGGGGTGGTAGCTCACTTCATTGACACGCTCTCCTCTTCGATTGTACGTTTGAAGAACAGGTGGATGTTTGTCAGCGACGGATGCCAACGGATCAATCTCTTCACTTGCAACCCGACCTAATTGTTGTAAGAGAGGCTCAAGTTGTTCAAAAGACGATGTATCAACATACTGACGTAACAAAAATGACAAGTTCTGATCTGCTTCATAATAATTAATTCCCAATGTATCAGGTAATTGAGTAGACGGGTTCATCGTACACGTACCTCCTTATTATGAATGGACACGATCGACCTCTCTCCAAACGATAATCGCATCTAACGCTTGCAAGCCTTGTTCACGAACGAAGACTGGATTAAGATCCATCTCTTGAATACGATCTTGATTCGCAGCTGCAAATTGTGAGAGCTTAACAATGGCATCGGCTAACGCATTGACGTCATACCCTTGGTGACCACGTACACCTTTTAAGATCGCAGCGGACTGTAACTCATCAATCATCTGATAAGCACTACGTTTTGAGACAGGCGCATGTCGCATTGCATAATCTTTGAACACTTCAATGTAAATCCCACCAAGACCACAGACGATAAATGGTCCAAAATCAACATCGTGTTGAATGCCGATAAACATCTCGACCGACTTCTCTTGCATCATCTCTTCTACGAGAATGCCATCAATAGAAGCGGATGGATGGTGCTTCGCAACACTTTGAACAATACGATCATAGCTTTCACGAAGTTGCGTACTGTTCTCAATTCCTAGTTCAACACCACCAACGTCCGACTTGTGCAAAATATCATCCGAAATGACTTTTGCGACGACTGGATACGCCAGTTCTTCGGACACCTTCACTAATTGTTCATCCCCCGTTACGAGTACTCCTCTAGGGACGTCAATGCCTAGCTCTTTCACCGCTTGCTTTGCTACAACTTCTGTCCAAATGGCTTCGCTCGGGCTAACTTTTAAGGAAGATTGAACGTCAATGTCTTCGAGTGTCGTCGTCGTAAACGTTGACAGTTTCTCAACAGCATACATTGTTTTGTATGACGTAACGTACACAGGTACATTAGCATCTTCAAGCGCCTTCCGGCCTGCTCCTGTAAGCTCTTCAGAACCGGTGACAGTTACGACGATTGGCTTTTCTGTTTGCTGGTCAATCTCTACAATTCGCTCGCACACCTTTTTACCGAGTTCGCCCCCGAATGTCGTCTGTACGACGATGGCATCCACTTCGCTTGCGTTCGCTAACACATCCAGAGTATCCGCGATAATGTGTTGTTCTTTTAACGCTTGCGCGGTCACATCAATCGGATTAACTGCTGACCCGTAGCTCGGAATAATTGAAGAGATTTGCTCTAATGTTTTTGGTTCTAAGCGAACGAGATCCAGTCCAAGTTGCTCACTATAATCTGCCATCGTAATGCCTGCCGCTCCAGAATTTGAAATCGTCACGACTCGATTGCCGTGCATCGATTTCGTACGCGAGAAGATTTTCATAAGATCGACTAAATCATCGACATCATTTGCAATGACTACCCCGTACTGTTTGGAAATCGTTTGGAACATCTCATCAGAACCTGTCATTGAGGCTGTATGAGACATCGCCGCTTCTTGCCCAATCTCTGAACGACCAGCTTTCATAATGAGTAAAGGCTTCTGTATCTCTTTTGCTTTCTTAGCAAGGGCAATGAAAGCTTCACCGTCTGGAATGCTCTCCAAGTAGCCTGCAACGACCTTCGTATCATGATCATCAAGTAAGTAATCCATAATGTCGATCGTATTGATGTCCATTTGATTGCCTGTATTAATAATGTACGAGAATCCGATGCCTTGCTCTTGGGCGATGCCAAACAGCGAGAATCCGAGCGCACCACTTTGTGATGCAAATCCGACATTGCCAGAGATAAAGCCCGTTTCCGTTTCAAACGACGTTGCAAAACCAAGCGGCAAGGAGTCTTTTACATTCAGTAGCCCTAAGCAATTGGGTCCAAGTAATGAAAGGTTCGCTTGTTTCGCCTTTTGCTCGACCTTTTCTTGCAATGCCTTGCCCTCTTCACCTACTTCAGCAAATCCCGATCCGAACAAAATTAATGAACGAATTCCTTTTTGTTCACATTCATCTAGGATGGATAGAATTCGTGATGCAGAAACTGCAAGTAATGCGACATCGACTTCGCCTGGAATATCTAGCACCGAATCATAACACGTAAGATCTCCGATCGAATCGTACTTCGGATTCACCGGATAGATGTGACCAGAATAGTGATGCTCAAGCAAGTTTTTTAATGGCTTCCCACTAATTGATGAGAAATCTTTCGATACCCCGACGATCGCGACCGACTTCGGATGCAGTAAACGCTCAATTGCTTCTGTTCTAGACATTCAATCGCCTCCTAAGAATTTGATACATCAACTGTTCCAGATTGATTAAATCGTTGCTTCTTAATCACTTTATAAATGATTAATAAAAGGATCATCACCGCAATCGTCGTTAGGTTCACAACAATGCTTGGCATTAACATGAGTAGTCCTCCAGCTAAAAGTACACCCCTCATCACGACATTGACACGTCCAACTCCGACGAGGTATCCACTAAGTGAAGCGCTGATTAAGAACACACCCACTACGGCTGCAAGAATACTTACAATTGATTCAGTAAACGTCCCTTGCCAGATGAGTGCTGGCTGATAGACGATGAAAAACGGAATGAAGAAGGTAACGATTCCAAGCTTTGTGGATACAACACTCGTCCTCAGAGGATTTGAGTTGGCAATGCTCGATGCGGCGAACGATGCGAGCGCGACAGGTGGTGTAATGTACGATGCTGTTGCCCAGTAAAGAACGAACAAATGTGCAGCAATCACATTCACACCCACTTGTGCGAGCGCTGGCGCTAACACGATCGCTAAGAAGATATAACTTGCAGAAACAGTCATACCCATCCCTAAAATAAAGCTCGTCACAGCTCCTGCAATAAGGAGCAACAATAAGTTGTCGCCTGCCATTTGCACGAGTTCTCGAGAGAATGAAAACGACACGCCTGTTGCAGAAAACGCACCGACAATGAGGCCAATCCCTGCAATTAATGAGACGATTTCCCCGAGTACTTTGCCAATGTCAAAGATCATCGTTTTAAACGATTGCCACGTTAACTTTGCTTGAGTTGAGAAAAACGAGAGTACGAGCACTAAAGCGCTTGCATAAAATGGCGCTTGTGCTTCAGAACGAATGAAGATCAACACAAGGATTAGTGCCAAAATGCTAAGTAAATACATCCAACCATTCGTCAATGTCGCGAATAGCTTCGGTAATTTCGACTTGTGAATGCCTTTTAAATCACGCTTTGCCGCATACGCATCCACTTGTAAAAAGACAGCAAGGAAAAACAAAATGGCTGGGATAATCGCCGCAAGTGCGATTTCAAGGTACGCAACACCGATAAATGACGCCATAATAAATACTGCTGAACCATAATTGGGGGCGTAATCGTCCCACCCGTTGAAGAGGTCGCTTCAATGGCAGCCGCGTATTCCGGCTCATAGCCTGCTTTTTTCATCGCAGGGATCGTTAATTGACCGGTCGTTACCGTATTCGAGATTGCACTACCACTAAGCATCCCGAAAAACGCGCTACCTGCGACCGACACTTTCGCCTCTCCGCCTCGGGAGCGACCGAAAATCGATTGTGCCAACTTAAAGAAAAACTCTCCCCCACCTGTATGCGTTAAGATGACCCCAAAGATCATAAACCCGATTACGAGTGATCCAATTGTACTGAGCGGGATCCCAAGCACACTATTCGTGCTCATCAGATGGTTGTTCGCGAGTGTAATGAAATCAAAACTATGACCTTGTAAGAAATAAATCGGAATGGTATGTGCACAAGGGGATACAGTGAAATGGTTAGACAGATAAAAAAAGAGTATTTTCCCGCCAGCACGACGCAATATTTCTAAAACGAGAATCCAAAGAATAATCGCTGCAGCAGTCGCTTGAACAGGGGCTACCCAGTCCCATCCTTCAAGAATGATCCGCTCCGCATTAAAACCTAAGTAAAGCGCGCAGATGACGGTTAAAAGAAAAGCCGTGATATCGTAGAATCGAACCTTCGTATCGCTCTTCCGGCTGGTAGAATCAAAAACGAAATCGACATAAAAATTGCGATGATGTAATAGAGATACTCATTTGCGAGCGGAGCAAAACCTAAGAAACGCAAATAAAACACTTGATTGATTGTTAAAAGAATTCCGATCACCGTTGCGATAATAACAACCCAGACCCATGTCCCTGTTAGTCGCTTCAACCGAAGCACCCCTCTCCTATGCCGTGCTTACTCATCAAGTACTGCTTTCATTTCAAGCCATAGTTGTTCATGCTCTTCGGTTGTTAGGTTCTCGGCTTCTGCTACTTGCTTTGCGTCTTCCCAAATCTCATTTAATTGTTCTTCTCGTTCTAATAGATTGTTGTTCGCTTCTTCATATTCTTCACTCCAAAGACCTGCTTCTTCGAAATATTGAATGGATCCTTCATGGAATGGTACCCCTGTATCAGCTGGATTCATAATGACTTCATCCGGATGATACGTCCACATGTTGGAGGTCGCATTTTCATAGTTTTCGTATTGCTCGATCAATGCCTTCGTAAACGTATAGATTGCTTCAGTCGAAGCTTCTTCATATGTGGCAAAGACGTAACCGTGACCCAAGACTTCATTCATCCCGTCCATACCAGCACCGTTATCTAATTCTCTAGGAAAAAAACCAATCAGCTACTTCGGCTGACTGTGCCCAGCGCTCTTCATCGTCACTTGGCATTTGCAACCAACGAATGCCTCCTAAACTATCAGCCTCAAACATTCCACCAGCTAATGGATTGATCGATGCAACGTCAATTTCCCCTTGAATGAGTGCTTCACCTTGTCCACCGTATGAGTTAATATCAACAATTTCAACGTCTTCTCGAGACAAGCCCCCAAAACCTAGGATCGCTTCCGTCTTAATATTCACTGAATTGTTTCCGGGAATCATCGGTACGCGAAGCCCTTCTACTTCTTCAATCGATTGAATTGGTGAGTTCTCACGTACGGCAAAACCAAACGGTGAAATTGGTGCCCATATCGTTCTCATCGGTTGTGGTCCCCATCCTAAATAAAAGAACTCTTCTGTTGCTTCGAACGAGAATTTTACTTCATCGCCGATCTTTCCGAGTAATGCATCTCGGTTGTATAATGGCATCATCCTTCCGACACCACTTGAAGAAGGCAACATACGGATTTGCGTGCCATATTCCTCTGTCATCTCATTGGCAACAGCCGCCGCTTCCGCATATCCCCCTGAGTTAATGTCATACACACTCCAAACCATCGTTTCAGGAATTTGTTCTCCTGCAGCACCTACGGTCAACGTTTCAGGACTTGCCCTCGGATTATCACAACTAGTTAGTAACACAAGACCAACGAGCCCCGTCAAATAAAGGTACGACTTGGACATCTACAACACCCTTCTCCCCGTAATTAAACTATTTTGAAATCGCTTACATGAATTTTATATACAAAACTTTATTTTGTCAATAAAATCTGACAATTAAATAAAAAAGTGTAGCGTTTGATCGCTACACTTCTGTGGTTTTCCATATCGTTTGTTCATTATGCTACATTTAGTAATACGTTCATAACATTCACTTCGCATACTTTTTCGCTAAAACGACGCAAAGGACGACAGCGACATTGACGATCACAAGAAGCAATCCAATCGTTTCTTGTAATAATACTGCTGCAATAACCAAGCCGAAAAACGGTTGCAACAATTGAATTTGGCCGACTGAAGCGATGCCTCCGATCGCTAGACCTTGGTACCAGAAGACAAACCCAATATACATACTAAAAAAACGAAACGTAGAAAAGACTAACGTACGTTTCTACTTGCAGTTCCATCATTGAGCTTGGGAATAAGAGGAGCGTAATGACGAGCATAATAGGAAAGCTGATCAACAACGCCCAAGAGATGACTTGCCAATTCCCTAATCGCTTAGACAGAATCGCTCCTTCGGCATACCCTAACCCACAGACGATAATGGCGAGCAACATGTATCCATTGCCGTGCATCGACAGATCACCATTTGAGAACAGCGCGTACCCGGAAACAATACCACTACCGATTATAGAGAATATCCAAAATAGTGCATTCGGACGCTCTCCTCCACGAATAACAGCAAAGATCGACGTACATAAAGGCAATAACCCTAAAAACACAATCGATTGCCCTGCGGTGTTGTGTTCAAGAGCAAGCGCTGTAAGAAGTGGAAATCCAATGACGACTCCACCTGCTACAATGATGAGTGAAGCGAGATCCGTACGACGAGGGAGTTTTGAACGAAACAGCAGTAACGCAGCCACCGCTAACAGACTAGCAATAACCGCTCGAATCGCTGTTAAAAACAACGGGTCAAGTTCCATAACTGCAACACGAGTGGCTGGGAGTGAGCCACTAAAGATGATGATCCCTACAAACCCGTAGATCCACCCTTTCGCACTTGAGTTCATGTGACATCCTCCTGTTCAACACGACCGTGATCAATACGCAAACCAAGTGTATACTGGATGAAACAGAACGAAAAAGGTCACTTGATTACTTTTTTTTGCACGTCAGTTTGAGAGGAGCAAGCACGATATGGATGTCACGCCATTTCTAGATCGAGAATCGACGATCCCCTTATACCAACAACTGATTGACTATTTCAAAAACAACATGCATGACGGGGCTTTACGTAAAGGAATGAAGCTCCCTTCAAAACGATCATTATCAAACAAATTACACATCAGTCAAACGACCGTCGAACGATGTTACGAACAACTGCTTGCTGAGGGCTATATTCGAAGTCGACCACGAAGTGGAATGTATGTCGATTACGATGCAGTCAATCGTCTACACTATAAAGGAAGTCAGGGTGTCCGATCTCCTAAACATCCAGCTTCAACCGTCATTGACTTTCATTATGGACATGTGAGTTCAGATGATTTCCCGTTACATTCATGGAAGAAAAGCCTTTCCACAAGTTATGATTTTCATTTAGATCGTCTGTGTAAACCAAAAGATGAATTTGGCGAGTATGCATTACGTTCATTGATTGCCGATTACGTCTATCAAACGAGAGGGGTGAACACGTCAGCAGATCATGTGTATGTTGGCTCGACAACGTCCTATTTATTGACATTACTTTGCTACGTGCTTGAAGAATGTCAGCGCGTTGGCTTTGAAGATCCTGGCTATCCGAGATCTCGAGAGATTTTCACACTACTAAAAAAAAGTAGTTGTACCGTTGCGGGTCGATCATAATAAAGGGATACAGGTGGGCGACATTCATTCAACAAAACCCGACCTTATCTATGTTACGCCTTCCCACCACTATCCACTTGGATCTCGGATGACGCTTCAGAAACGAGTAGAGCTACTACAGTCTGCTGAAGATGTTGACGCATACATTATTGAAGATGATTATGACAGTGAGTTTCATTACACGACCGAACCTTACCGTCACTGCACGCACTCGCGAAGCGCGACAATGTGATCTATATGGGAACCTTCTCAAGGTCTTTCCTGCCATCCTTGCGTTTAAGCTATATGTTTCTTCCCAAATCACTGCTCCCACACATGCAGAAGCTAACCTTACTCTACAAACAAACGGTGCCTGCAAGTCAGCAACTCGCTCTCGCTGACTTTATGGAACGACGTGAATGGACGATTCATTTAAATAAAATGCGCACAATGTATACGAAGAAAAAAACAGTCCTTCTGAATGAACTTGAACACACATTTGGTGACACGATTCACATTCATGGTCACCTTGCAGGACCGAGAGTTTTAATTGATGTCTTGTTAGATAAGGGAGAAGCGCAACTCATTGAAGAAGCGAATGCAGCGGGTGTCAAAGTATACCCAACCTCACCCGCATACGTAAGCGACGCTCCGCCAGCAACGTTGCAACTTGGATTTTCTGGACTAACGATCGAAGACATTCAAAACGGAATCCAGTTGTTGAAAGAAGCTTGGGTACGGTAAAAAGGTTGCTCATCTGAGCAATCCCAGGCTGTTGAGAAACTTAAACGTACCAAAAGTGTACTCGAACATGAGTAAGCGGCTTCTGTGGCTACGCTTGCCGCGGGCGTTGCCTCAGCTATCGTGCTTCGCACGATGATCTTTGGCTAACGAATACAGGAAGTTCAACAGTCATTGCTTATAGCAATGGTGTCGAACCAACCTGCTTTGCAGGCCGCCGCAGGCGTCTTCGCCACGACAGCCACTTTTATACGACAACAAAAGCAAAAGTAAAATGTATAACTTTAATACTTTGAAATCTACAAGTTCATTAAGCCTCTACTTCATATATATAAGAACAACACTTTTTCGACACTATGAGGTTGCTCAGATGAGCAACTTCTTTCTATACAAAATGCAACTACATCCAACCGTTTGTAAAACTAGCTAACCATGTTGATAATATTTGAAAGTAGCCACTAATTAATAGAACACCGAGCACGATTAACAAAACCCCACTTGCCTTTTGTAACGTTGGCAGGTAGCGGTTTATCGTACTTAATCGATTAAGGGAATTCGAGAATAGCAAAGCCACGAGTAAAAAAAGGGATACCAAGACCTAAAGAATAAAGTAATAACATGCCGACACCAGCAAACATATCACCCGATGATTGACTTGAGGCAAGCGCAAGAACAGAACCTAGAACCACCCCAACACACGGTGTCCACCCTGAAGCAAAGACGAGCCCAAAACCGAACGATCCGAGAAAACTCGTGGAGCGTCGCGGCTTCCCAATACGCTTATCCATCAACAACGCTCGAATTGAAATGAGCCCAGACATTTGGAGCCCAAACAGAACAATCAAGATCCCTCCAAGTTGTTCCAACAACCCAGAATACATTCGAAATGCTTGTCCGATAAAGGTCGATGCAACACCCATCAATAAAAAAAATGACGGTAAAGCCGAGAATGAACCCAAAACTTCTCGAGAGAATGATCCGCTTTTGCGTTTGTACCGATGATCCAGAAATGTTACTCCCAGTTAATTGAGCTAAGTATGCTGGTACTAAAGGAAAAATACACGGCGAGAAAAACGAAACCATTCCAGCAACAAATGCTAGTCCAGCTAAACCTAACGTGACACTCTCCATTGACTTCCCTCCATCCTCTTTTGTTACTACTAGCTTACTTTTAAACGGAAGCCAATAAATGTCGTAATACTAAAAACTTTATGAACTTTAACAGGCTAATACTACTAGTATGGAGCTAACAACCCTAGCCATATACACAGTGCATGTAAGTTTTACTGACAAAGCAGTCACATCATCAGCATTGCAACTTCTTAATAGGCGTTCTCTTTAATAGAAAAAGTCGACTTTAATTGTCCAGTTTCCTAAAATAGATAAACAAACCAATTAACGTAAACACAATACTAATAGGTACCATTAGAAACAGATTTATGATCGAAGTGATCACAGCAGATTCCATCCATACCGCGTGGCCACTTGCCCCACTCACCACCTGAATCGGAACAATCGTAATTATTAACACGCTCGTTAGAAAACCAAGCCCGGCATACAGCACACGTTCCCGTCGCCACGGTTTCTTCAAAGTAGCATAAAGGATCGCAGCGGTTAGGAAGATCCATGGCAATAGCAGAAGTCCAACAGATACGACACTTGCAATGTTCACCCGATCATCTCCTCGATGATAATGACATTGTTCCCTTTACAATTGTATTGCCACACAGTATAACAGATTCAGTCTAACCTACGAAAAAAAAGAGCTGAACATTCTCAGCTCTTTTTCAATTTAAAATCAAATTGGCATACGCCTTCTTTTAGAATGAATTTGGGATGATCAACTTCGAAGTCTTTGTTGTATCCTTTTGCAATGGACGGATCAATCATCTCACAATATAAAATGCCATACTCATGCATATTTTCGTCTGCCCACTGTTGTCCGAATGGGCATTTCGTAAACGTTTGATCAATGTTCTCAGCATGAATGGTCGTATCGAATTCAAACAAATCGCTACGTCCCATATCATAATTCGATAGATAATGTTCAATCGTATTGTCATAACCCATGTGTGCAGCACGGTTCGCAATGTTTCCGCCTCGTTGAAGTCCGAAGCGTCGAACGCCTTCTCGAATCGCGTCCTTACCTTGTTCTCCGAATTGATCGACGACTTGTTTCGCAATTTGAGCGAACCATGTAGCCATCCAAGGATAAATGACTTGGTCATCCAACTTCTCCGTTGTTGGCTGCTCGCTTTCTGATACATAGTCAAAAAGAATATGTTCTTCTCCTTCATGACGAGCACGTTCTGCAATGCTTTTCGCTCGTGCCAATCCGAAAGACTCGGTTCCTTTTAGAATGAGTGTTTTTGCTTCGTCTCCAAAGGACTCTGTCACGGATTCATGTAAATAAGTCACAAGACGAGCGGTAATGCGATACATCGAGTGGTGCGCTAACGGGGTTTGTTCACTCATGCGAGCCCTCCTAGTCAACATTTTCTAATCCAAGTATAACAAAACAGATCAAATTAGAGGGAATTCAATTCAGATTATTTTTTGGAACCGATCGAAAATAGATGACTCGCAGAATAAATCACATCAATGACGACAACGATCATCCAAACGGAAGAAATGGCAAGAGCTGTTTCATTCGCATAAGGCGAGTCTTCATAGTCACCAGATGAAAACCATTCACTAAAGTTCCCGAGCGCCTCGCCCCATTCTGCCACAGGAATTGGACCTTGTGACCAAAAGTACAGTTGTACACCTATGAAGATAAGGACGTGCAAAGTCGTGATCGTTATATCTTTTAGCGCAACGTAACGGGGGTTGCTCTGTTTTCTCATCGCTTCATGATCATGTTCTGTTAATAGATCCTGCCCACGGAAATTGCCAATCTTCATACGCATCCAGCGATCCAGTTTGCGAAAATCATTTATTCCAAACGTACAAGCATACAGAACAAAGACCGTAATAATAATCGTAAACGTCGATATTTCACCTGTCTCGCGGTACACAACCCATGCAAGTAATGCCTGAAATACTGTCATCGCTACAAATAAGACCAAAAACAAAAGGCTCATGGCTTTCCGTTGAAAGAAATATCGCAAAAGACCAAATGCCAATAACGAAATCCAACTCAGAATTTCTGCACCAATAAACGCTTCCCACTGGTAATTTAATAGAAATGAACTCATCATTGATTTCCTTGCTTTCTACGAAGGAATACCTTAAATCCAACTCCCCATACCGCAACTAGCGCATAAAAACTTCGTTGCAAGAGACCACCAATCGGGAAAAACACGGTCAGCATCATTCCTACAAAGATTAAGATCATCATCCAAAAAATCGACCAGTTCCACACTTTAGCAACGCGTACCCGCTTTGCATAAAAGCCGATCACAATTGGCACAAAGAACATCGTAAGCGCCGGGATCGTATGTGCCACAAAATTTACGTCTGCTGGAACCAATCCAGAAATGATTGCACCGATGGCAAACAGCATCAGTAAGACAAATGGAAGACGTTCGGACACAAAACGTCGCAATGCAAGTGCTCCGACAACGTAAGCGACACCCGATAACGTGAACAAAGCGTTAACGATGACATGATGAGGCGAGCAAATCATTAATGAATGAACTAGCGGATACGCATTTTCCTTACAGACGGTCACACCAAGATCACTCATCGGTTGAAGCATAGGATTATACGGCACGGGTGAGGCGGCGATGGCGATCGGTTCATACAAAAGCGGAACTATGGAGAGGATCCATGCAGTAATTCCAATCCAATACAATCGGCTCACATTACATCCATCCTTTCTCTTCCGCTACGCGGACCGCCTCATGACGATGGGTAACATGCAACTTCTGTAGAGCAGATGACAAGTAATTTCTAACGGTTCCTTCGGATAAGTGCTTGGCTTGAGCAATCTCCTCAGTTGATAAGCCTTCTTTTACCGCATGTAAAAGCATGATTTCACGTTCATTTAACGGATTAGTCTCTAAGGAGAAGAGCAACGGTTGTAAGTCCGTTGAAACGACTTGTTTACCAGAATCAATCGTCTTAATTGCGTCAATTAAGGTGGCGATCGGTTCGTCTTTTAACAAGTACCCATCCACTTTTGCCACCATGGCTTTTTCAATATATCCAGGTCTAGAGAATGTTGTTAATAGCACAACTTTGCCTGAGTACGTATCGCTTTCTTTTAACTTTTCCGCTACTTGAATGCCGGTAAGACCAGGCATTTCAATGTCGAGTAACGCCACGTCCACCTTCTCAGTGGTCGCAAGGTGTAGTGCTTCACTTCCATCACCGGTCGCGGCAACAACTTCAATCTCTTCCGATACTTGAAGTAAAGATTGGAGAGCGTCGCGAAGGAGAACTTGATCTTCAGCGAGTAATAGTCGAATCATCGTTGTTCCTCTTTTCCTACGAACATGGTTAACATCACAATTGTTCCTTTCGGTGATGAGTGAATACTTGCCTTTCCTTTTGCCAATTTCATTCGCTCCCGAATGGAATGCAAGCCATTTCCATGATCTGTCATATGTTCTTCAAATCCTATGCCATTGTCAGTTACACGGGCGATCAACTGCTCCTCATCATAGTGAAAGGACACGCATATTCGCTTTGCGTAACTATGCTTATACGCATTTACTAATGCTTCTCGAAGTGACTGAGCAACCATCGTTTCAATAACTTCACGAAGTGATGGAATCTCTTCAATTCCTTCAACTGTAAATTCCGTATCATTTGTCGCAAACAGTTGTTTTGCATGCGCCATTTCTTCTGTAATCGATGTATAACGAAGGGTTGTCACGACCTCACGCACTTGTTTGGAAGCAAACGCGTCGTCTGCAGCACGTCATTCATTTCGATTTTCGCACGCGCTGGCTCGCGGTCGATATAATGCAGTGCGAGTTCACTTTTCACTTTCATCATCGTGAGCGTATGTCCCAACGTGTCATGCAGTTCTCGCGCAATCCGGTTTCGCTCTTCTTCTTGCACATACACATCCAACTGAGACTTCGTGTCTTCCAATTCCTCTCGCAATTCTTTTGCCCGAATGACCGAACGTGATACGTAAGGAATTAACAATTGAATGAGCAGCACCGGAAAGAGCACCGTCGTAAAATACGAACCATCTGCGGAAGGGACGGCGATCAAATAGACAATGATATGTGTGATAACTAGAAGTACTTGTTGAACAAGCAAAGTCGGTACAATTGGCACTTTTTTTATGAAAATCTGTAAAAAAATATCATGAATAACAACAAGTAATAATGCAGTGCAACACTAAAATAAATAAAAAGGATAAAAGCAAGCGCACTAAACAAGATATATCGCACATCAAAATACCAAAGCGTACCTAAATAAAGTGCCAAGATTGCAAGAACAACAGCAATCCGCAAAACCAACGAAACGTCATTGTCATACGTCAAAACGTTAAAAAAAGAAAAACACAATGCTCACGAGTTCCAAGACGAGAAAACGCTTTGCATAATCCGGATAGAATGAAAAGCTCATCACCTTAAGCCCCTTTGACTAGTCTCTTACCATTGTAGCGAAGTCTCTAGAAGAAACCTATTCACGTTTGTCACCTCTTCAATGTGACACGTGTCATCACAAAGAAACCTAGGCGTGGCAATCGTCGCCTAGGTTTATTGCCTTATGCTAAGCATGGTCTGCTTGATTCTCTCCGCTGTTAACTTGCTGAACAGCATTCACGACTTTTTCAGGATGATTCTGAGGAATCATATGGCCAACACCTTTCAATATGGATAATTCTGAATTTGGCGTTTCCTCAACCAACCGCTTTGCCATAGCTAGCGTATTAAAAGGGTCAAGCTCTCCAACAACAGCAAGGATCGGGGTATGAATCTCAGAATAGGATTTGCTGTTGTGAAGCGCACATTCTGGAAATAGTAGAACATCTTCTCGATTAGCTTTGAACTGCTTTGGTCTCCCCCATAAGTCTAGAAGAGTCTGTTCATAACCAACTGATGCATGCTCTGGCTTAAATGTTTCAACTACGGTTACTTTGCCCATCTTCTTTGCAAGCGGCGTTGCTAACAATGTATTCATAATTAGCGAACCGATCTTTCGAGTGGTTACAATCTTTGAAAGCAGATCACCATTCTCAGCAGGGTATCCTTCTTTGTACATAGCCGCTCCAAGCGTAACAATTCCTTTCACATCATCTGGGAATTGTTGCGCATATGAAAGTACTAATGCCCCACTCCATGAATGACCTACTAGTGTAACTGGTGTATGTATCCCAAGCTGTTTTATAGCTTCATGGATTATTTTTGCTTGGTGATCAGGAGTCGTTCTCCCCTTTGGACGATCGCTATGTCCATATCCCGGTCGATCAAATGCAATACATCGGTAACCATTCTGAGCCAAAAGAGGCAGTACCTCTTGAAAATCGATACTTGAAATGACCCCACCATGTAGCAAAACAAGCGGCTCCCCGTCTCCTTCACTAATGTAGTGCAACTCTAAACCATTCACTCCCACAAATTGACCTTTAGGAGAATTTCTTTTTTCAATTGCTTTGAAATGTTGTTGATTGTACAACCAAAGTAGACCGACACCAATTAGTATAACGAATACAAGACTAATCCCTAACATACTATACCCCCTTGTTTTTAGAAGTTATGACTCGTGTTAATGTTGCTGCTACCGTATCTGCAAGAGCAAGCAACGAGACCGTATGAGGAGCTACTAACCACATGAGAACAACACCATTAATTAAGCCATGTACAGTTACAGAAAGATGCTCAATATCCACTTCTTCAGATAGCTTTCCTTCTTGCTGTAAAGTACGAAGTACTTGTGCAGTACCTGAAAAGAGTTTAGAAAAAGAGTGATCTAGCCTTTCTCGTACATGCTCTTCCCTGCGCCTTGAAATAAACTCATAGATTAATGTCGGTGGATTATCGATACACGATTGAAATTGAACACGCAACATGACACGAATTGCTTCCTCGGGGTTAGTCTGGTTGAATACTTTAGCTAAGGTCATAGGAATTTCTTGTAATAACCTATCTAGCACTTGATCCATAAGCTCAATGAAGACGTGATCTTTATTATTAAAATGCCAGTATATTGCGCCTTTCGTCATTTTAGCTTCTGCACTTATATCATCCAAAGTTGCTTTGTCGTAACCAAGCCGCTTAAAAACAACTTCTGCTGCATGTAACAACTGCTCTCTTGTTCCTAAATGCTTACTTTTGTGCCGCAATGTTTCATGCATCATTTCTTTGCTTCCAAAGTGACGCTTAACGGTCGTCCAATGAACTTCCGCTTCCTTAGCAACCATTGCAAAAGTCAATTTATCTACAGGATTATTACTTACAAGCTTGATGGCTGCATCCATCACCTTATCGTGACTTTTCATGATTTCTCCTTCTATAACATGATAAAAGCATACTAATGAGTATGCTTTTATCATACCAATACTTGAACAGGCCGTATAGTTTTTTATACATAAAAAAAAGCATTCCTATTATGTTAGGAATACCAATGACTAGACTTTAAGAAATATCGACTTAAATAGAAATGCAAAGTGGATGTAATTTGTCGTTTTAAAAATAAGACACACGATAAGCAAGCGGGCCGCTGTTCATTAGTATGTACCTACCCAGAACGCATAAGCTTCTTAACAATATCCTTAATACCAATGCGTCGGCCGCGCAAGATGATCTGGGATAACCGTCGCTTGATCACCTCTTGCAGCATTTAACTGAGATTGTGTAAGAAACAACGCTTCACTTAGATTTGCGCCATGAAAATGGGCATTACGCAAGTCTGCTCCGAGAAAATCGACTCGCCGTAAATCACTCTTCGTGAAGTTCGTAGCAATCATGAGTCGTCCTCGAAAGCTCTCGCCATACAGGTTCATGTTGCTTAAATCGGCTTCGATGCAATCGATTCCTTTTTTTATTTAACAAACGATTCATTTGTCTTTTCTTCGCACGGTAGGCAATACTCGCTTTCTCTAACCAACTACTAACGTTTAATCGATAATAAGCAACATCAATCGTTAACATATCCGTCGGTGATTGCACAGTTAGCTCTTCAATCTGTTTATACTGATGCTCTAGCTCAGTGCGAAAAGACGAGACCTCGTCTAGTTGCAGACATTGGTGTAAGTAAACGAGCATTTCGTGAAGTTGCTGCACGATTGGAAAAACACGAAACATTCCTTCTGCTGTTTGGGGGTTTCTTCGCCAATCTTGTCCATCATAGATCTGTTGAGAAACCTTTTGCCCCGCTCCAAAACATTCGTAGGACACACATCCACGGAAGCCTCGTTCAGCTAATTGATCATGAACCGAGCAGAGAAAGTTATCATTAAGGTTACGACAAGGCTCGCCACTTGCCTTGTCGTAAGGGAAATCAGCAGATTGACTATATGGTAGTGCAACACAACATAACCCAAAGCATTGAAAACAATTCGACTGTAATTCTGTTTGCACACCGAACACTTCCCTCTATTATTTGAACCAACCTTTTTCTTTAAAAAGCGAAATCGCCTCTATGCGATTGCTTACGTTTAACTTCTCATAAATCACGGATACGTAATTTCGAACCGTCCCTGTTTTTATGTCTAGAAGATCGGCCACTTCTTTTGTACTTTTGCCTTCAGCAATTAACGAGATCACTTGCCCTTCTCGTTCTGTCAGAGGATTAATATTGCTATGCATCATATCCATTAACTCTGGAGCGTACACCTTACGGCCACTCATAATCGTTCGGATCGCTCTCGCCAGCTCATCACTTGGACTATCCTTTAACAAGTAGCCGCTTACGCCTGCTTCGCGTGCATAGTTAAAATACCCGGTTCTTGCAAAAGTCGTTAGCACGATGATTTTGCACGTTTCGTCTTTTAGAGCTTCGGCAGCTTCAATCCCCGTCATAAGTGGCATTTCAATATCCATAATGCAAATATCAGGTTGATGTTCTCGAACCAATTCCACCGCCTCATGTCCATTCGTTGCCTTGCCAATTACGGTCATATCTTCTTCCAACTCTAGCAACGATGCCAAAGCCCCTAAAAGCATTCCTTGATCTTCTGCCAACACAATCCGAATCATCTGAGCCCTCCTTCAGTTTGATGGATAATCCTCGGTATACGAATGACTAGCTGCGTCCCTTGCTTCGAGTTCACATCGAGCTTGCCATTCACAAATTCTAACCGTTCTTTCATCCCTTTCATACCACTCTTCTTATCTGATGGGGTTTCGGGCTTGATACCAATTCCATCATCTTGGACAATCATTCGCCACTCATCTGGCAAATTGTTTAATTGTATTTTACAAGTAGAGGATTGACTGTGTTTCACAACATTTGTCACGGATTCACGTAAACACATACAAAACACATCTTCAACGAGTAAAGGGAGCTGCTTAAGCGTTTGCTCTCCAGAGATTTCACACTCAATCTGACTAAATGTTAACAGCTCTTGCACACGAATCATTTCGTCTTCTAACCTTGCCGTTCGCATATTTGAGACGATCTCTCGCACTTCACTTAATGCTGTTCTCGACGTCTGATTAATATCATCAAGTTCCTGCTTTGCCAAGTCTGGTTTTGTACTCAATAACTTACTTGCAAGATCACTTTTCAACCCGATTAATGATAACTTCTGCCCAAGTGTATCATGCAAATCACGAGCAATTCGTTGTCGCTCTTCCATGACCATCAGTTGAGAAATTCGTTCGTTGGCATCCCTTAACTGGCCTTCTAGTTCTTCTCTTCGATTACGGTGATAGATGGTAAAAGGTAGTAGAATCACACCGAGTATTCCCAACACATTAAAAGGGATTTGAGCAATAAAGATTTCACTATGAATGAGAAAACCAGTAATAAATGCAATAACGGTTGTCGAGAGATGAACCACATAAAGACTAATAAACCCTGCTTTGCTTTTCACATTGCCTATAAAGAACGCTATAAACAATGCAAAATATACAAACCCAAAGTAAATCGTCATGCCTATGCTAATGACCATTTCAAAGCTAAGCGCGACGTAAACCGTCCATCCTTGTTTCACAAAGGAAAGTCGGTAAATCGTAAAAAAAACAATATAAGTACCGTGACCCCAACAATAATCTCATATAACGTGGACGACCGAATAATAAAGTAAAAAGGCAAGATACAAAAAGCAATCCACGCATATAAGCTTAAGCCTGTATTCTTTGGGAAAATATGAAACCAATGATACAAGTGAATAACCCCTTTTCTTCGATACTCGTTATGACGAAGAAAAAAGCTCTCAGTCAGGAGAGCTTTCATTAAAATCTCTGTTCAACTTGCTTGGATTTACTCTTTAAACTAGCTGCCACTTGCGGACGATGTGATTGTTTCATCTCTTTAAAAGTCACAAACGTCTGATTCTTTTCATCATATAACCGAAATCGAATCGATTCAAGACTCTTTTTGAGCGTAATCGTCGTTGCCGTTTGCAAAGGCGGTGTATTGTCATGTGTTTTCTCTAAATGATAGTTTGGAACTTTCGGACTTAAATGGTGCACATGGTGGTAACCAATGTTCCCCGTCATCCATTGAATGACTTTCGGGAGTTTATAGTAAGAGCTACCATCAACAGCCGCTTTTACAAAATCCCATTCATCATCATTCTCATAGTAGGAATCTTCGAATTGGTGTTGAACATAAAACAACCAAATGCCTGCAACACCTGATAAATACATAATGGGTAGTTGGACGAGTAAGAACGCTTGCCAACCGATCAATGAAATCATGACACCATATACGAAACAATGCACACATTTGTTAGATACGTATTGTACTTCTCTTTACGCTTAGCGCCCTTCTTGTTAATCCGATTATCGACGAGAAATAAATAGAGTGGTCCTAACCCGAATAAGATTAAAGGGTTTCGGTACAACCGGTATTTCAATCGCTCAAACTTAGTCGCTTCCTTATACTCATCAATAGTCATAACCCAGATATCACCAACACCACGCTTATCAAGGTTCCCACTCGTCGCATGATGAATGGCGTGGCTATGTTTCCATTTTTCAAATGGAAAGTGTGTAAGCACCCCACATACATTTCCTACAATTCTGTTCCACGTTCGATTTTTAAAGAAGCTTGCATGTGTACAGTCGTGAAAGATAATAAAAATCCGTACAACAAACCCTGTAGCAATTACTGAAAAAAAACTAGACTTAACCAAATTGAAATGCTTAGACTTTGATAAGCCAAGAACCAGACAAAAAGAAATGGCAACAATGTGTTCACTAATTGAAAGATGCCGACTTTCGTATTGGACGTCGCATATGGTGCGACACTCTGTTTTAGTGCTTTTTGTTTTTCCCTGCTCATGTCTACCCCACCCAACCTCACTGAATACGTTCAGTGTAGCGAACCGTTTCAAGTTAGGTAAGACACACGTGTCACAACCCACCCATGACAAGTGTCATAGGTAAGACGTTAATCGAGAACAATCCTGGTGTTCTAAGCCCTCTTATTTACTAATGAACGGTCTCCCACAAGGGGTTCGGGAACTCGTAAACGAATACCCTAACTATACGCAATCACTCTTACAATTTTTCACTCTAATACGATATGTAGATTCACTCTCTTCGACGCTTTTCGTTATGCTAGCCTTTCAATTTTTAACTTAAGATAACTTCGATCATCGTACGAGATTCTTCCATTTGTCACACCTTTAACACTTTTGTTCGCACGAATACACAACGGATCTTCTTTTATGCTTTTAGCAAGAACAGCTTCCGTTGCTTCTAGTGTCTCTTCAAGCTTCGGATAGCCATCGGATGCGAGAATAAGAGTAGTCGGATCATCTTTCAGAGCTCGTTCTACAATGCTTTCTTGATGTATAGGAAAGCCGTTAATGACACTATAAGAATAAGGATTGTTAGGATGACCGTTTTGAAATTGATACTGAGATTGGATAAGTGGTTTGATCAATTCAAAGCTTTGATCATCTTCTTGAATTTGAGCTTCTGTTTTACCCATAGCTCGTTCAGCCTCGACAACTAATGCACGGGCGTTAGCTGTAATTTGATCTACGATCTTTTGGTTTTGAACGTGGCGTCCGTTAAGCAAGCATTGTGCGTCTCCAATTGTCCATACTTTTCTATGGTGGTGACTATACAGTACCATCGTTGCTGAAAGCTGTAGGTAGGGCTGTTCTTGAACAACTTCTAACATGTTGTACTGTCTATAAAACGCAATAAAACGACGATTAATCAGCTGAATAATCTCACGAATTCCTTCATGCCCTGCTAGGGTTTGAATCGTTTCAGCAACGAGTCTTGCTGCGTGTTGCCCTGGTGTTTGGTCATTGATCTTACGACCAGAGACATTCGTTGCCCCATCAATGACTGCAGCAAACGATTCTGTCACGACCGTTACGTCTTCCATGTCAGATGGATTTCCTGTTTTTGAGCATTGATACGATTCAAGGACGGTAATCATGACCATTCCTCCGTTCTCACTTCAACGATTTCACCATTTTCACAACCTCTTCTTCGAACCCTAAACGCTTGTAAAATTGCACAGCCCCTTCATTTGCCTTGAACACATCTAAAACGAGTTGAGAGAGGCCTCGTTCAATGCACCATTGTTCTGCTTTTTTCATTAATTGTTTTCCTACCCCGCTACCTTGAGCTTCTGGGGTAACCGCAATGGCTGAGATGTATGCCACGCTTTCATTTGTAAAGAAATCTCGTTGTTCAGCCAATTCGATATATCCTAGGAATTGTTGTTCTTGTTCTGCTACATAAATATTCGAAGCATTTTTTACCGATGATTCTGCAAGCTCCATCTGCTTCTCGTACATTTGTTCAGAATCGCGATGAGGCAACAACTCAAATTCCAAAAAAACGTTCAGCTAGCGCTTTAATCTTTTCTTGATCTGCTTGCTTATATGGTCTGATATTCATGGTCAACATTCCCTTCTACACGTTTTCTAACGTAGCATTGAATCTTTTGAATCACAACACAATTGATTCAATAATTGGACTTTTTCAATTCCTTTCTTTATACTTCACCCATTAATGAAGAATAAAGGAGTGAGTGTGATGGATACACGAGAATTACTTCTTACCCAGCTACAGGCGATTCACAACAAGAGCGGTTGGTTTGTGTCGATGAATGAAGCATTAACTGGTGTTACCGAAGAAGAGGCGCTATGGACGAATCATCAGAGTGCCAACACAATTTGGGGAACGGTTAATCATTTACTTTATTACAATCGTTCTTATTTGAATCGTTTTAAAAATCAAGGAGGTTCACCTTATTCGATCGATTCAAATGATGAGTCTTTTGATAACCATAGTCATGATTCTTGGGAAGACACGACTCGTGCGTTTGATACGTTGATGACAGAGTGGACGGATGTTGTTCGCTCTTCTAGCGAAGAAACACTCAATGAGAAATCTCCTGACTTGACCCATCTAACCATTCACAACGCTTATCATATTGGTCAAATTGTTGACATCCGAAAGCAACAAGGAGTTTGGGACGACGAACTTGGCGTTGATTAATTCGGATTGTTCATCATCAATACGTTTTCATATTCTTAGATTAGGGAAACTGACGGACACGATGGAATAAGCAAAGGAGTTCTCACAATGAACACGGATTATGATGTAATTGTCGTCGGGGCAGGTACGATGGGGATGGCTGCAGGCTACTACCTTTCAAAGAAGAATGTCCGCACGTTACTCATCGACCAATTTGACCCTCCCCACGAAATGGGAAGTCATCACGGAGAGACGAGAATTATTCGCCACGCTTTGGGAGAAGGAGAATTTTACTCCCCTCTCGCTCTTCGAGCACAGGAACTGTGGGAAGAGTTAGAAGAGAAGTCTGGATATGAACTATTTCGCAACACAGGGTGCTAGCTTTTGGACCTAAAGGTGCTTCGTTTATTCGCGAAACGATCAACAGCGCCAAGAAGCACAACATTCCATATCAACTGTTAGATCATGAGCAAATTCACAATCGTTGGCCTGGCATCGAAGCACCTGAAGGTTATGAAGGTTGTCTTGAAGAAAATGCTGGCATGTTATATAGTGCGAACTGTTTGCGAGCGTTCAAAAAGATGGCACTCTCTGAAGGAGCAGAGCTGTTAACGAATACGAAAGTGACTGGAATTGATGCTGAATCCGGTACGGTAACGACCGATCAGGGTAGCTATTCTGCCAAGACAGTCATCGTTAGTGGTGGCGCTTGGAATACAGAACTATTCCAACAGCTTGATCTGCAGATTCGTATGCAACCGACCCGACAGACAAATGTCTGGTTTGAACCTGAAGAGGATCTATATCGCGTCGAGGATTCTTTCCCCATTTTCTTTGCTGATTTACCAGACGGAGAATATTACGGCTTTCCAATGATCGATGGAAAAGGTGTAAAGTCAGGTCGTCACGATCACGGTCCTGATGTGGACCCATCGACGATGGATCGCACATTTGGCACGTATCCTGAAGATGAACAAGACCCACGCCAATTTCTTGATCGCTTTTTACCTAAAGCTGCTGGTCCGTGCAATGATGGAAGAGCGTGTATGTATACGCGTACGCCAGATCACGACTTTATCATTGACCACCACCCCGTGCACCATTCGATTGTGTTGGCAGGTGGATTCTCAGGGCACGGTTTCAAGTACGCACCGGTCATTGGAGAAATTCTCGCTGACCTTACCTTAACAGGTGCAAGTAACTTTGATTTGGCACCGTTCTCGGTAACACGCAGTGCACTCAACACGTATCAAAAATAACTTCGGCCACACAGTTTATCCTGTGTGGCCTTTCTTTATGGTTGACGTAGAATCTTCTCCATTGCTTTGCCCTTCGCTAATTCATCGATCATTTTATCGAGATAACGGATTTCCTGCATCATCGGCTCTTCAATCTCTTCCACGCGTACACCACAAACGACACCTTTGATGAGTGCTCTTGATGAATGTAATTGTGGAGCTTCATTGAAAAACGTTTCAAAATCGGTTTGATTGTCGATTTGTGCTTCAAGTTGCTGCTGACTGTATCCGGTTAACCAACGAATAATTTCATCGACTTCATTCTTCGTTCTGTCTTTTCTTTCAGCCTTCTTAACATAATGAGGATACACACTAGCAAAGCTCATCGTATAAATTTTATGTTTCGTCATCACGATCACTCCAATCCTTTATGAATCATTAAATACCATCAGCTTTGTTTAACGAAGCTTCTCTTCTCGTGATTGTATCACAATTAATTTATTGAAAATAATATATTCACTTTCATTTATATAATCATTTACTTATATATAAATCTTCAATTATAATCGTAGTCTAAAGGAGGAAGAAAATGAACCAATCTTATCGTTTAAGTTCGGAAGAAATTGCTACCTATGCGAAAGTCATGAGCGATCCGACACGATTGTTAATTATAAAGCTCGTATCTAAAAAAGAATATTGCGTCTGTCAGTTTGTCGAGATGTTTGAAATGAGCCAGCCGTCCATCAGTCAACATCTAAAAAAACTAAAAAGCTTTGGTCTTGTTGAGGAAACAAGACGAGGGCAATGGCGTTTCTACTCATTGAACACCGCTTCTGATGCAATCGGCATTGTTCATGCCATTATTAATCAAATTTCAGATCAAGATGAGCGTTACATCGAGCTCATCAACAAAGAACGCCCAGTTGATTGCGGCTAGAAAGGAAGTTTAACACGTGTCCTCTGTGATTTTGGCTTCATTAATTTTTATTGCGACACTTGTTCTCGTTATTTGGCAACCGAAGAATTTAAACATCGGTTGGTCCGCCTGCGGAGGTGCGGTGATTGCCTTGCTTCTTGGCGTCGTCTCCTTTGGCGATGTGATTGAAGTGACGAGTATTGTCTGGAATGCAACGTTAACGTTTATTGCTATTATTATTATTTCTTTAATCTTAGACGAAATTGGTTTCTTTGAGTGGTCTGCCCTACATATGACGAAGGCCGCTAAAGGAAATGCGGTTCTTATGTTTGTGTATGTGTGTATTCTCGGTTCGATTGTGGCCGCTTTCTTTGCTAACGACGGAGCTGCGTTGATTTTAACGCCGATCGTGCTTGCGATGGTTCGCTCGTTGAACTTTAACGAGGCGATGGTCTTTCCATTCATTATCGCAAGTGGCTTTATTGCCGATTCAACTTCCTTGCCACTCATCGTCAGTAACCTCGTGAATATCGTGTCTGCTGATTATTTTGGGATCGGTTTTATTGAATATGCGACACGAATGATCGTGCCAAACTTTTTCTCATTAATTGCAAGCATTCTAGTCTTGTACCTTTATTTCAGAAAAAAAGATTCCAAAACGCTATGACCACGACAAACTGCAAGCTCCGAAAACGGCGATTAAAGATCAGAACATGTTTCAATTGTCGTGGTGGATTCTAGGAATTTTATTAGTCGGTTACTTGGTCAGTGAATTTTTACACATTCCCGTTTCAATCGTTGCAGGGATTATTGCCTTGATCTTCTTAGGCATTGCAAGTCGAAGCCCAGTCATTCAGACTCGCTCCGTACTAAAGGGTGCGCCGTGGAACATTGTCTTCTTCTCCATCGGGATGTATGTCGTTGTATTCGGGCTACAAAACGTTGGGCTCACCGATGTATTGGCTTCTGGACTAGAAACGATTGCAGAACACGGTGTGTTCGCTGCAACAATAGGCATGGGATTTATCGCAGCGATCTTAAGTTCAATTATGAACAACCTGCCAACCGTCATGATCAACGCAATTGCTATTGATACGACGGCAATGACGGGACTTATGAAAGAAGCGCTCATTTACGCCAATGTAGTCGGTTCAGATTTAGGTCCAAAAATTACACCGATTGGTTCATTAGCGACGCTTCTCTGGTTACATGTGTTAACCCAAAAAGGGGTAAAGATTTCTTGGTGGACGTACTTTAAAACCGGAATCGTCATTACATTGCCGGTGCTGTTCATCACATTACTTGGACTATACCTCTGGCTTATGATCATTAGTTAAGGAGCTTATGATATGAAAAAGAAAACTCTATATTTCCTTTGTACTGGTAACTCTTGTCGCAGTCAGATGGCAGAAGGATTTGGGAAGCAGATTCTTTCAGATGAGTGGGACGTTTACAGTGCCGGAATTGAAGCACACGGACTAAATCCCAACGCCATCAAAGCGATGAATGAAATCGAAATTGATATTTCAATCCAAACCTCTAATCAAATTGATATGGAGCTTCTGCAAAACGCTGATCTCGTTGTCACCCTTTGCGGCGACGCAAAAGATAAATGCCCAATCACTCCTTCTCACGTCAGACGTGAGCATTGGGGCTTTGACGACCCAGCAAAAGCCACAGGCACAGATGAAGAAAAGTGGGGAGTTTTTCAGCGTGTTCGTGACGAAATTCAAACACGAATTCATGAGTTCAAAACGGGGCGAAACTAGCCTCGTTTTTTATTACCTAAGGTTCAATATTCAAACAATCGATATTGAGAATCATTATCATTTGTTGTATACTAACTACTAAAGAGTCATATCACGGTTTAAGGGGATCTGATTATGCAAATTTACTGGACGAAAATAAATAAGATTGTCGAAGAAACACCTGAAGTTAAAACATACTTACTCGACTGCCCTGAGGATTTCACTTGGGAAGAAGGAGCTCACACTCACTTCGCATTCGAAGGATTTAATGCTGGTGAAAAACCAAATCGTAGCCTCATCCGCCATATGTCAATTTCCACTTTGCCACACGAAAATTCGATCGGTATTACAACGCGAATCAAGGAAGAATGTTCGGAATTCAAATCAATTTTACGTAACCTTGACGTTGGGCATGAAGTTGCGATCTTTAAGACGCATTCGAATATTCCACTTAGAAGAGATGACAAAAACGTGTACCTCTTATCCTCTGGTGTTGGTCTAGCAACGTTCAGACCACTTTTACTTGATTATTTCGATCGCGCAGACAACGTTAACCACATCCATTCCTTGAACATCGATTCATCGAAAGATTACCTATTTACGACGCTATTTGAGCCGGCTCCTGATAAAAAAATTCACGTCGCAATTCGTCGATAACCGTCATGATTATTATGAAGAAGTGAAGAATCTTTCTGCAGACAAAGATGGTCTTTTCTACGTTGTTGGCAGCGATGAGTTTCTTACAGAAAACATTAACGTATTACTCGATCATGGGATTAGCCCTGAACAAATTAAACTCGACAAACATCAAATACAACTTGCTGAGTTTTTAACGATTGAAGCTTAACTAGTTGAATGATGCGAGGCACAAGCGAGGTATAACAACCTACTTGTGCCTCTTTTTATGATAAGCTTCAAGTAAGAAAAGTGAGTTGATCTTATGGAAGAAAGTAAAATAAGAATTGTAGAACATCATAGGAAAACGATCGAATTCGTACAATCTTTGCATGCAGTAAGTGAAGACACATGGCGGATGGAACTAGGAGCTGGTCAATGGAGCGTAGCCGAAGTGATTGGTCACTTGATTCCTTGGGATGAATTTGTTTTGCAAAAGCGGATTCCCTATCTATTCACGAACGAACAACTTCCAAAAGGACCTGAAGCAATGACCTTAAACAACGCATCCGCATTCAAATCTAGAAATGAAGAAAAGAGTGCAACAATTCGTCAATTTGTTTCAGTACGATCCAATCTTCTTAACGCCATTCATGAGATTTCCAATAGCCGTTGGAAAGAAGAACTCCTTATTGGTCAAACAAGGTTGCAGTTATATGACTATTTTAATGGGCTTGCTGAACATGACCTTCACCACTTCGCTCAAGTGAAACGTGTACTCCAAAATAACTAAGGGTGAATAATTTATAATTTTCAAAACAAATCAGGAGGGATACTTATGAAACTTGATAACATTCGATTGCTCGTCTCGAACTTCGATGACTGTTTGCACTTTTATGAAACGGTTATGGGATTCTCACTTACTTGGGGCGAACGAGGTGGGAATTATGCAAGCTTTGATGTAGGAGAAGGCAGCGTGTTAGCTTTGTTCAAAAAAAGAATTAATTGCTGAGACTGTCGGAACGAAAGAACTACCAGAACAAGTAAGATCTCAGGATCCATTCATGTGTATCTTTGAAGTCTCGGATCTAGAAGAAACAGTGCGAGAGATTAAGGAACGAGGCGGGACATTCATTTCAGATATTGAAGCTATGCCGTTATGGGGTATCTCAACTGTACATTTACGAGACCCAGATGGGAATTTAATCGAATTGATTACGAAGCTACCACAAGATAAATGGGACGAATCATTAGTGGAACAACACGAGAGGTATTCTTAAACAGCTCGAATTATCTGCTTTAATTCGAGTTGTACATGTAACCAAACTCCCGATAGATCGACAATAACATCAAAGAATTAGGATGCAAGGAGGAGAAACTTCATTACACGTAAACGCGGGCTTGTAGCCGTAGCCATTCTTTTGCTTCTCATAATTATCGCCGTTATTGCCATTGCACTTTACCCTATTCAACAACTCATTACTTCTTCTACCAATCTTAGTGAAGAATCTATTGAACCGTTCTCATTGCACACTACTCTTAATGAAGAAGCCTTGCGTTCTATTGGCGAATTTGAGCGCTCCATTCAACCTAATGGCTATGGCTATCAATCTGAGAATTATTATGTTCATACGAATGACGATCATGAAATTACATCAATCTCAATCAGTGAAGAATTACAAACCTCATCTGGCATTCACATTGGCGATTCAGTTGAGGACTTGGTTGACGTTTATGGCGATGATTATTATACCTATCAAGAGATGGGCTTAGGTGATGCGATCGTATATATTGATCGCGATCACACTATAAAGCTAACGCTTTGGACAATGGATGATCATGTTCAATACATTTGGCTTTCTACGTACTAGGTTCGTCCATTCTCAAATCCTTTTTGAGAACATGAACACAAGCCTTAGAACAATAGTATATTGTACATACTAGTAGCACAGGATGCACATTAACCTGTGTTATTTTTTTGGCTTATTATCCAGTATCCTTTCAATGAATGTTTCGTTTTAATTGAAGTAACAGGCAATGAATTTCTTTATTATTATGTTGATGTTTCCCTCAAAGAAACTAATATTTATAATGCCTTGCTTTTGTGATACACTTCTCCAGCATCAAGTGCTTAATAAGGAGGGTCCAAATGCAACTTTCACCTGAAGAAAAGTCCAATCGCTATTATACGTTTTTACTAATTCTAGCAATCTTAATTATTGCATCAACGTTACGTTCACCGATGACTTCGGTTGGTCCACTCGTTCCCTTTATTCGGGAAGATCTTCAAATTTCTAACTCTACGGTTGGACTTTTAAATACGCTCCCACTCATTGCATTTGGTCTCTTTTCACCATTTGTACCTAGACTATCGAGAAAATATGGCATGGAAGTTACGTTAATGTTGGCGATGGTGATTCTATCATTTGGGATTTTCATTCGTTCAACCGGCTCTGTCTCTTTCTTATTGACAGGGACTGTGTTACTCGGAATTGGTATTGCCGTCGGTAATGTACTTATGCCTGGTTTAATAAAGATGAGTTTCCCTTATCGGATCGGTCTTATGACCGGGATCTATTCAGTCTCCATGAATGTCTTTGGTGCACTTGCATCAGGCATATCTGTACCCGTTGCATCATCGTCAATGTTTAGTTGGCAAAGCGCATTGCAACTCTGGGGAATTTTGTCTGTAGTAGCGATTATCGTACTTCTAATGCGACTGCCTGCGATCCTCTCAGAAGATAAAAAGGTGCCTGGTAAAGTCAACAATCAACCTTCTTCTGCCTTATTTAAATCAAAGATCGCTTGGGCTGTTACGTTATACATGGGCTTTCAATCGTTTATCCCATACAGCATCTTTACGTGGCTTCCTGATATGATGCTAGAAAAAGGATTTGATGCAACCGAAGCTGGGTGGTTTATGGCCATTTATCAAGCAGGTCTCATTCCAGCTACGTTTATCGTTCCGATGATTGCGGCTAAAATGCACAATCAGCGAATGCTAGCTTTATTATCTGGGGTTCTGTTGTTTACGGGTTTACTCGGAACATCCCTCTCCAGTTCCTATTTCATTCTTGTTTTTCTCATTTTAACTGGCATGGGCGCAGGCACCACGTTTAGTTTAGCGATGATGTTCTTTGTCTTGCGTACACGCACAGTAACCGAATCTGCTCAATTATCCGGAATGGCTCAATCGGTCGGTTATCTCATTGCCGCGACTGGACCGATTCTTCTAGGAACTGTTGCGCAATGGACAAATGGCTGGACAGTCCCATTCATGATTCTTATGGGTGTTGCGACTTGCATTGCATTGTTTGGTCTCGTAGCAGGTCAGAATAAACTAGTGATTGCAGATCCTAAAGGGTAACCTCTTGTACATTACGCGTAATCTTCGATAGCACAGCAGCCTTCTGCTCTGTGCTATTTGGCTTTTCAAGCTGAATACGACGCTATCCTTCATAATCACTTCCTTAGACATTACCTCTCCTTAAATAATTTACTTCTCCTGATTTTAAATAATGAGCATACACCTTTATAAAAAAAAGGCGCATAAACAGCTCCCCTCATTATCCCCATGAAAAAAATCCTTAAGTGTATTAACTCAATATGTCTTCGTATTTCAAATTGTTTTCCTTGCGGATCGAAATCCACTAAAAGCGCTCTTTGATCGAACCGATCCAATGCGATAATTAAGCACAGACTTAAAGTTTGAACGATCGTTCAAACTGTGATACTATCAATATGCTTGATTAACGAATCATTAGGAGGGAAAGAGATCGTGAAACAAAATTCGGCGGTAATCCTTACGTCCGATCATTACCATAAAAAAAGGGGTCTTAGAAAGCATTGAAAAGCTAAGATCGATGAGCAATCGAATCTATATTTTAATCGCATTTCCTTCTGACTATACGGATGATATTGCTTCAAGCTATTTATATCACGAGGTAAAACAAATTGCGGAACTTGAAACAATGAGTACCTCTTTAGATTTTCTTAGTTTTAAAGATTTCAGTCATTTAAGAAAAGAAATAGCCTTGTTTTTAGATAAAAATAATATAACCGTAGTCAGTACTCCTAGATTTAAAGAAAGTTTTTATGAAGAGCTGTTTGAAGAAAGTCTTCCTATACAACTGTATAAATATTTTTATAACATTACATTGATTTTAACTGAACATCTATCTGAAGAGCCGGACAGTCAGGATTTTGAACAAGGCATTAGGATGGTTTTAGATGACGATGGTTTGCTAGTTGATGAATCAGATACAAAAAGTGGAATAAAAGGTTTGTTTTTTTTAAATATAAACAAACAGATTTTAACAATGGCGTTTTTCTAGAAGAAGGAAAGCTTCCGAAGGTATATAGAGTAAACAATTCTGTTGCTGAAAAACCTCAACAAAATTTAATGTAAGGAGCACTGATTTGATTAAAAATAATACAAAACAAAAAAAATTCTTGATTATGCTATCGATCTATTTAAAAGAAAAGGATACGGATCTACATCAATTGAGGATTTGAGATTAGAAACAGGAATAAGCAAAGGGTTAATGTATTACCATTTCAAAAACAAAGAAGAATTATTTGTCTCATGCTTAAAATATGATACGTTACAACATTTAGATTCATGGGAAAAAAATTCACCGATCTCAAGCATCAGCAACGGAAAAATTGATAATGATAGCTGATTACCTAACAGAAGAAGATCAAAGCTCATTATCTTTTAGTATTCCTCAATTTATTGAAGAAAGTTCCAAGAGATCAGCTGAACAAAGATTTACTTTGAAAGAGCTAAATGAGGAAATCATTATCCCTGAAATCAATGTATTTAATACTATAATTGAAGATGGTATCAATACTGGCGAATTTGACGATGAATTAGATGTTTCGGAAGTTAGTATCATGCTTTACAGTAGCTTAACGAGTATGTCACTAATGAATCACTATTTACCCGATGATACAGATATAAAAAGTGTTGTGAATAACTTCATGAATCGAATGATAACAACAATGAAAACATAAAAGACCAAGCTTGGTCTTTTAAATAAAACTAATATTGAACGAACGTTCAAACGGGAGGTTGCAATGTCAATAAATAAAGTATTAATTATTGGTGCAGGAGTAAGTGGGCTTTCGACTGCTATTTTCCTTAAAAAAAGCAGGAATTAAAAGTGAGGTTTTCGAAACGTTCCCTTATACAAGGGTCGAAGAATCAAGTTTTAGGATAAATAAAAGTGGAGTGAATATATTAAATGAGTTGGGTGTACTAGATAAAATCAAAAAAAATAGCCACTCTGCTGACTCCCTACGTCTTTTAACAACTAACAATGATGAATTAGCTAAATTTAATTTAATGCAAAGAAGCAGTGCATTTAGTGATAGATCTATCTTCATGAAACGTTCTGATCTGATAGAAATATTACTAGATGAAGTAAAGCAATTAGGAATAACGATTAACTCGCATAAAAAACTCATAAAGCTCGATCAATCAGAGAATTCGGTAACCGCTTATTTTGAAGATGGAAGTAATGCGGAAGGCTCTATCATCGTTGGTGCTGACGGCTTAAATTCAACGGTAAGAAAGCAAATTTACTCTGATTCGCAAGTTAGTTACGCTAAATCCTGGGCATTATACGGATTAGCTTCTTTAGATGATATGAAAAGTGAAATTGCTACTGATCTTGAGACTGGTGACGAGATGATTTATGTTGATCAAAACTTCGCTTTATTTTTAGCAAAAAGCCATCCAACAAGTAATCTAAACCTTTCTTGGCAAGTTTCTAGTTATAATGAAAGAAAGTTACCAAAACAAGATCATGAACTTAAGAACGAAGATATTATTAAAAAAAAGATCTAATTAAAAATTTCCAAATAACAGGACCGTTAAAAGAAATTATCCTTAAAACTAAGAAAATTATTCCTAAACAACTTCATACAGTAACCAATTTACCGAGCTTCTCTAAATGGAGGGCGGTCTTGATAGGGGATGCTGCGCATGGTATAAACCCGAATACTGGATACGGTAGTACGATCGCAATGGAGGATGCCTTGTATGTTGCAAAGATGCTAAAATCATATGATTTCTTGATGCCTTTTACTTTTTCGAACACGATAGAAAAGATCGTATTCAAGCAATCCAACAATTAGTTGAAACATTTGACTTAAGTAAGGGTTTTGACTTGAGTGGTGGCTTTGATATTGGTTTATTTAGTGGATCAACATTTGATCAAAACTATAAATTAAAATGGAATGATTAAGAATAGCTTAAACAACTTATCAGATGTTCAAGTTCAAAGGAAGCTGTATTTATAGCTTCCTTTGTCTTTTTGTCTGCTTCGGTGCAGTCGGATAAATCAGACTGAAATATTGTCGTAATCATCCAATTACCTGGATCATTCATCACTATCCAAACTAAATTTCGTTACCTTTAAAAGAATAATCTTTCCATTCTTATCTGTGAATTGAATTCCACACTACCTTTTAATGGCACTTCCTAAGACATTGACTCTCTTTGCTACAAAGAAATAAACGAATACATGTACAAATAGACCTCCAATGAAAAGATTGAATAAGTTCGCAGTAGACGTAAGCGATGTAGCGAAAAATAGAATAGCTAATTGAGTATAGAGCATGATCAAGACAAACGTTAAGAAAGAATCTTTTCTCTGAAATTCTGAAATCGGATACAATGTGACACTTTGATTCAGTTCATATTGCAAAGGGGTTACTTGAGATCCAGTCATAAATAGAACTAGAAGATTAAAAACCCCTCCATTTGCTGGCATTGCATAATTAACAACGATGCCAATTGCAGTCAGTCTTAAATAAAGGTAAAAATAATCATTATGTCGTACAAACAACTGTGAGTATAAATAGACGAATGTATGGCTCCGTCTACTTGGGATGCATCTTTTCAGAATCATTGTAAGCAATCGTCTACGTCGAAAAGAACGTTTAAGATTAGGAACATCTATGAAAAAGTTAATAAATTTATAATTTCTTACTAAAGCACGTTCTTCTTCATCAATTAGCCACTGCCAATTCAACTTTCTTTTTTTTACTTGTAAAGTAAATTAAATAGACGATTTTGACACTCATTAACGCAAGTACATACATCCAATCATTTCCAAGTAAAAAGTAGCACATTACATACAGCAATAGGAACCTGTTTAACCGATGTAACACAAGTTGTACACGGTTATCTAACCATTGCTCAATCCACTTCATGAAAATGTTACAAGCAGCAACCCCCACTATAAAACTAAGAAAGAGAAGATTTATCGTCGTTACTTGCAAAAATAGAGTTAAAAATACAGTTAAGAAACTCACCAAGATAACAACATTAATCACAAAACTATACAGAATGGATTTTAAAAAAATAGTTTTTCAAACGCCATTCTAATGGCAACAAAAAGGGGATGTCTGCCCTTTTAACAAAAGTACGGACTTTTGTACGCATTAATAGGTAAGTTACAAGGAGGGATCCGATTACTTCAACAGGTAGTTGAGGAGGAACCCACTCTAGAAATAAATGAAAAAAAATAAATGAAAATACTACTCATGATCAGGAAAAAATAAAAAAACATTTGCCCCAATAATTGAATAATACCTAAACATTTTTTTGATAAAATTCCTGTACCCTTAAACCCCATATTGTTTTTATATCCATTAGTGCACCTATACCTTTATCAAATCTCTCAATCTTTATTAAGTTTTACGTAAATGACCTTTTTCCTTTATTTCCATAAAGATACTATAAACACTTTATCTACTTTGATGTCGCATTCTCCTCACTTTAAAGGATGTACCAATCCCAACGCATAAATCATTCAGTTACTTTAACTCCGCTTTATATAATCTGAATATTACCACTTCAACTAAATGAACAATTGTGATACGTTAACCAATATGGATCACCTTTCTCTTCGCAATTCACGCACATTTACAATGAACTATTTCAATTAACTAAGGAGGAACGAATATGGAACACATTCTCGTTGAAACAAAGGATGGCGTACGCACACTCAAATTGAATCGTCCGGAACGCCTAAACGCGGTAAACAGCCAATTAAGTTTAGAGATTGTACAAGCTTTCAAGGAAGCTTCACTCGATGATGAAGTACGAGCAGTCATCGTCACGGGGAATGGTCGTGGGTTCTGTGCAGGACTTGACCTTGAAGATCTCGGAAACCGAAAAGCATCCGAGAAAACACGTCATGAAACGTTAGATGATCTTGGATGGGTCGGGCATCAAGCATTGGGAATTGTTCAGTGTGATAAACCGGTGATTGCTGCCATTAATGGTGTAGCAGCTGGCGCAGGGTTTGCCCTTTCACTAGCCTGTGACATTCGCTTTATTAGTGAAAGTGCCAAAGTAACGACGGGTTATATTCGTCGAGGGTTAAGTCCAGATGCAGGAATGTCTTACTTCTTACCTCGCTTAATTGGTTATCCGAAAGCAGCAGAACTCATCTTTACGGGACGTGACATTGCGGCGCAAGAAGCAAAAGAACTGGGACTCGTAAACGATGTGTTACCGGATGACGAACTATATAACCACGCACTTAACTTAGCAAAAGAAATAGCAGCAGGACCTCCCGTTGCGATGACCTATTCGAAACGTCTCTTAACAGCAAGCAACGACATTGACCTTACTACCTTGCTCAAACAAGAATATTTACTCATTCAAAAATGTTTCCAAACTAATGACGTCCAAGAAGGTGTTCAAGCTTTTTTGGAGAAGAGAAAACCGGTTTCCAAGGTGAGTAATTACATCTTTTGTAATCGTTATCATTATTGAATAAACTGCCGAAAATACCCGACTTAATCGGGTATTTTCAAATCTCTTCTGGCAAGTGATCCTTATACATGTAAACGGCATTCGTATTGACTTTTAAAGTTACAAAAAGGACCCATTGATTGGCTCTGGAATTATCTAATCATTGATCAATTTCACGGTGTTTCCAAAAACCTTATTCAAAACTGTAGTTAAATAATAACCAGTACAAATAATAAGTAGGCTAGCAACCCCTGTCGTTGGATCAATTCCAAAACGCGCACTCGCTGAAGCAACGACATACGTTACGATAAAAGCTAGCAACATCAAAAACAATGCGCTATGTGTCTTCTTTTTCAAATTCATCACCTCCATTGTATATACAGTTACGCTTGTTACTCACTAAACGTTTCAAAGAATCTGATTTTTATTTAATCATTTACCTTGTATTACAAGATATATTCAATTATTATAAACATATACCTTGTTTAACAAGGTATATGAAAGGTGTTTATCTATGTCTCAAACACAAATGTTAAAAGGGATTATTGATGGGTGTCTTCTTGCAATTATCAACGAAGAGGAATGTTATGGATATGAAATGGCTACTCGCTTAAGCCATTATGGCTTTTCTTCAATTAGTGAAGGGACAATCTATCCTGTGCTTTTGCGATTACAAAGAGAAGAGCTTGTAACTTCTACACGTAAGAAATCAACCGCTGGACCGAAACGGAAATATTACAACTTAACTCAAAAAGGTGAGGATGAATTAGCAGTATTCTTAAGAAATTGGAATGAAATCAGCCGTAACGTAAATGCTGTCATAACTAGAGAGGTGGAGGAAGAGGGAAAATGAACGCTCATGTATTGAGTAAGGATTGTTGGCTTATACACCTTTAACAACAGATATACAGTCACTACTCGCTACTGTAATTGCTTTTGGTGTGATTATTCTTTACCTGATATTTATGAATGATGAAGACGATAAAAAGTCTTATGCTACTTAAATATAAAAAGGCATTACATAAACTATTACTAGCAAAAAAACCTTGCAACCGATCTCTTAGACTCGTTGCAAGTTTTTACTTTGATTAATATTCATTCATTATTTTTATCACTTTAGATAACTTATATGAATAATTTATTTATAAAAGATATCTCTATAAAAACACTAAAAAAGCTACTCTAAAGAAGAGTAGCTCAAACTTGTTTTACTATACAAAGGAAATATATAGTATTTTTATAATATATCATATATTGGATTCTAAATACACAGTTGAATGATATCTTTGCCACATTTATTGCCTATACCTTCATTAACTATAGTAATCTAAGAATCCTTGATGCAACGCCTCTCCAGCACGTGCAGGATATCCCGGTTGTCTCATAATTGATGCGTCACCGCTGTTCGTCAAGAACCCTAATTCAATTAATGTCGCTGGCATAGCCGTTTCTCTTAATACTACATAATCCGCAGGATCAACACGACGATACGTCATCCCAGTATCACTCACTAAACGATCTTGCATCACATTTGCAAGTCGTACACTGGCAGGGTTCGCTGATCTATGATAAAAAGTCTCCGCTCCTCTTGCCCGCGGATCTGTTGCCGCATTACCATGTACACTAATAAACAAGTCTGCATCTGCTCGGTTGGCAATGTTCGCTCGTTCAGACAAGTCAATAAAAGTATCCGTGCTTCTTGTCAGGATCACCTCAGCTCCGCTGCTTTCTAACCGCTGAGCAAGCTCTAAGGAAACTTGAAGATTTAATGTTTTCTCCACGAGTCCATTCCCTTGAGCCCCTGGATCACTCCCACCATGACCAGCATCAACGACGATTAACCTTCCTTGCAACGGTCCGGTATTGCCAGCGTGCAATCGGAGATGATCTAAGTGTGTGAATCCACTCCCGCCGTTGAAGTTTACTTCTACCCACGGACCACCGTTAACAAATTGTAAGATTTCAACTTGATCACCCGTCGTTAATCGATGGACGGTTTCATAAGACGCTCCCGGACCACTTCTCACAGAGAGACGATGGTGCGTAACGGTTGCAGTATCAATGACGTCACCCATCTCGGTTACATTCATATAATCAGCATGTGTATAGGCCACTTGACCTTCATATTCAATCTTCACCCACGGACCACCGTTGATGTATTCATAAATTAAAACGATATCACCACTGACCAAATGACCTAACGATTCACTTGATCCACTTGGTTCTGTGCGGACCGAAAGTCTTCCATTTGCATCAACAATCCCTGTCGCAATCACCTCGCCTAACTCCCCGTCATCCGGAGGTTCAGGTGGTGGTGTAATGTCTTCAATGTCGACATAATCTCGGTGTGTATAGGCAATCCCGCCATTGAATGTGAATGAAAACCATGGACCATTATTCACATATTCATGAACTTCTACTTGCGCGCCCTCGGTTAACGTACCGACCCGTGCAGCAGAACCACTCGGGTTAGAACGGATGGCGAGTGCGCGATGAGTGACTGTACCTGTGCCAATAACAGGTTCATCCTCACCTGCTACTTCAAGTTCGACGAAGTAATTACTGTGCGTGTAGGCAATGTCTCCGTTGTAACGAATACTTACCCAAGGTCCTTCCCCGAACGTTTCGAGAATCTCAAGTGCATCACCTTCAGTTGCGTTTCCAACTCGCTGACTTGAGCCACTAGCAGATTCACGAATGGCTAGATTACGATGCGTAACAATGCCAATTGAACGTGGTTCAAGTCCGTCTGCACTTTGAGGTTGAAGTTGAGAATCTTCCGGAACTTCAGCTTCCTCTTCGATCTGTTGCGATTCTTCTACTTGCTCATCATCAACCGAACCTTCATTCTCCTCTTCTTGATTCTCTGATTCTCTCTTAAGAATGAGGGCATCTTCATGGACGAATGCCAACTGACCATTGAAATCCGTTACGAACCACGGCGACCATTTCTGGTCATAGATGTTCACTTCTTCTCCATGAGATAAACTACCGATTTCTTCAGCACTTTCATAAGGCTGTGAATATACGACCATCTCTTCGCTTCTGACATTCATCGCTTCAACGACTTCACGCTCTATACTTTCTAAATAACGTTCCGCTATCATAGAACTATGTACATAACCACTTGTTCCCTCATCATTTTCTATTTCAATCCAACCGTTATCCTCCACATGCTCCATCGTAAACGGTTCATCTGACTTAACCTCACCTATAATTGCTGCTGATTCATCGGCACTTTCCCGTATTTCCAACGTCTCATGAGCAAAATGAGTCTCTTCTAATGCCTCTGTTTGAGTACTATTCGCGGTACTCAAACTCAACACGAACACCAATGTTATGGCGACTTTACAAAGCAATGAATTATAATTTCGCATACAACACCCCTTTAGGAAAAATAGACTTTAATTCCAATAAACTCCAGTAAACTTATCATACTTTATAAAATTTTACAAAAAATACATAAAATGACATTCATGACACGCCACTACACTATTTTATTCTAATAGTAAAACGTACAGTCATACTTAACTCACGGTACTTTCCTTACTGATGTCGTTATCGCCCATAACTCTACATGTCGAATTAACGTTGTTTATTCACACTACTCAAGGGTAGAAGAAACTGTAATGACAACTGAACGAAACCAATAATTTTGAGGTGTTTCCATTGCGCTTTTCTGACATACCGACCAAAAGAAAATGGTGGATGTTACTCGGTTTTCCCATCACTACAGGCATTGCCGCTTATTTATTTAGAGCAATGATTGAGGTGGGATGGCCACCGCTATCTGCAGGCATCGGGATGACGATTGGCTTTTTCATTGCAAGCTCATTAATGAGTATTTTCAAACCCGAATTAGCCGTCCAAGAAAAAGAACAAAACCCTACACGCTTCCAAAGGATCGGACGAATTGTTCTTTATACATTGCTGATAAGTGCTTTTGTCTTCGTTACGATTCGATTTCTAATTTTAGTTTAACGACGAAGATTAAACGTCAGTGCACTAGCGCTATAGCTACATGAGGGTTTAGAATCACGAACTTCAGTGGTAAAATGTGTAGTGTTTTTATTAATCTAAGGAGAATTTCGGATGAAAAAAAGGCTACTCTTTATTGCATCAACACTATTACTCGGGGGGTGTATGCAAGCACAAGAAGATATAACAAACATTTCCATCATGCACGATTTTGAAATTCCTACCGCTTTACCATTTGAAGTTGACCAGAAACAAACCATCATCGATATCCAACATGTAGATGGAATTCACCAATACATTACATCTTATGATAATGATGAAACAGGACAATTTTTAAAGTACATACTAAGCCAACATCAAACAAATGAAACATTTGTGCACGACACCTTACCTCATAATGATCGTTACGATGAAATTTTCCAACTTGATAATGGTACGATTTTATATTATTTAGAAGGCACTCAGACTCAGTCCATCTATTGGGCAGAGAAGGATAATTATGTGGCAACGTTTACGTATATGTTGAGAGATACTGACGGACTTGGGGATTATAAACTGGAAGTGGATGAACTCATTGATTTAGTCATTCAAGTACATCATAGTTAAATAAAGTTATGAACCTTCATTAACAAGGAGAGAGATCAATATGGAAAACTTCAAAGACATCAATCTTACGTTACCAACTGGTTGTGACAACGCTCCACGAAAAAAAAGTAATCATCGATCTAACGTTGGCCTTTATGGCAAATGATTCTCTTACGATTCAAGAATACTTACATCCTACCGCTGAATGGATGAAATTTGCTACGAATGAAGAATTAACTGGCATAGAAGAGATTAAACAAAATGTCGAGGCGACTCATCAACCTATACGTGATCTAACCATTGCATCAGTGATTACACACGGAAAGTTCGCATCTGTTGATGGCGTTGTTCATTTTTCTAATAACCATATCCTTTACTTTTGTGATGTTTTTACATTTACAAGCGCTTCAAATAAAGGTGTCGTAAAGGAAATTAAGTCGTATCACATAAGGAAATAAATCACTGCAATGACTAACGAATAACAAAACAAGGAGTATTTTTATGCTGCATTCTAACAACTCAGAAAGCAGAAATAAACCTCGTTTACCTATAAGAGCTTTCGTATTTTTAGGAATGCTCATCGTCTGGGTTTTAGGGTACTGGATCATGAATGGCGAATTACCACCCATGAGTTTTAACCGTGCTAACAACCGATTAATGATCATTCTTATTGCAATCATCGCAGTAGCAATTTGGTGGAGGTTTTTTTTAACAAGGGAAAAGTGTAGAATCACCATCTCTGATGAATAACAAGCTGGCCGATTTCAGAGTCAGCTACTATGCCTGAGTTTAATTACCTTCGTAGGAAGTGATTACGATGTTCTACAAGATAATATCTCTGTTCGTTATCGTTACGTTCGTTATGGCATGTTCCTCAACGCATCATAAAGATGAAGAATTGCCAATCGTTCAAGGACATGGCTCTTCTTCGACTTGGGAAGCAGAGCTTATTACAGAACATGAAGCGTCAGACGAGAGAACTTACACGATGGAGATACGCTTTAAAGAAGATACCGATCGTTTAATGGGTTATGAAATTGAGATGAATGGGCGGCTACAATCCTCTAGCCCTGGTAATAATCCAACACCAAAGGCACATCAATATCATGACATTGAACTGGAAGACTGCTATCAATTCTACATCGCTTGGCAGGACGATGATGGAAATGAACATCTTGAGGATTTTGTTGTTGAAGTGGAGGAAGTTTAGCTTAAAAGAATGATGACCGCGAGGGTGGCACCAACAAACAAACAAACAATCGTAAAAGAACTATAACTCATTTTTGTTGCTGTTCTTTTTCTTGCCTAAGCGCTTTTGTTCTATTTCAATTAACAAATCTTGAAAATAATGAAATAAAACGAATGCTAAACCTGCCAAAACAGGAAATGACAAAACACTATACACGATGAGTTCGGAGCGACTTTCATTTACCAATGAATGAACCACGGATACTGCACTAATGACAAAAGGCAAAAAGAGCACATATTGAAAGAATAACTTTTTCTTCATTTTCTCGTGAGTCGGATCCTCTGAAATAATAATCTCTCCTTCTCGCGTTTTATTGACTACATGCATTCGGGCATTAATTGCACTGGTCGTTTTGTCAGCGGTCACCTACTTTTTTATCGTTCGTAACGTAAACAAACACACGATAACGACTAGCGATGATCGCCGTTATCGTGCATCGTATGGTCATACTCTCACTCGTTCACACTAAATCAATCAAAGCGCAATCTGATTCATTCGTTCAATATTCCTAAAAGCAGCTTCAATGTAGGTATACGCTTCTTCATAATCGTCGTAGCCTATAGCGTCTGCGGCTTGAAGGTATTCTCTCGTTTCTTGAAACCATAACGTAAGCTGCTCATGTTCATGAACATACAGTTCTAATTCTGAAAGTAGTTGCGGTGTGTGGGTCAACAACAACTGAGTTCCACCCCAGCCTTTTTGAATTGCTTCATCTTCGTTACCATTTTTATAAGCAACGAGGTATTGAATATCATCCAAATACGTACGATCTTCGTCACGCAAAGGCACGATGTTTTCATGACGTTCCCCATTAGGAGAAGGATAAGCTTCTCCTAACCTCATTAATTCCTCTCTAACGAAAGAAACTCCTTGAGTACCGTATGGAACAATCATTTCAGAAGTGATGGGATCCATACGATTTAGCCCCGCTACTGGAAGCTTGGATTCTTTTTCGAATACTAAATAATTCTCATAGAACACGTAATCCTCATTGTATTCCCAACCTAAATGACCTTGAAAGTTCGAAAAATGGCTTTCTGCTTCCTCACTTGAGAGACGTCCTTCATCTGGCAACTCATATGAACGAAAAAAACATTGCAAATTCTTCATAATCACCATCATCAAACTGTGAATCTAGTGCAATGAGAGTGTCCTCATCAGCAACTACTCTTTCGTCCTCGTACTGTTCAGAAGTTGAACTAACATTTCTAGGTTCGTAGTACGTATTATTTAGCAAATAGTAATCCAAATCCCGGTACAACGACTGCAATTCTCTGACGTGGATCAGCCTCTTTTCACTATGATCGAGATCAGCAATTAACTCGTTAAATTTCTCTAAAATCGTTATCAAATCTTTTGTCACGTGCTCTTCTTCACTATGCTCAATCGCTTCCTCTAATAATGCTACTCTTCTCGCTTCAGAAACTTTGAAATTCTCTAGGTTGTAATTCTCATCTTCCCAACCATACATCGCATACCCATTCATCAATCCATGACCTGCTTGCACCGATCGCACAATCGAATGGTGCATCTGATGAACGTCAGATAAGTAGTTTAAACGATCTTCTTTCTCATCAATCTGACTCTCCAGTTCCTCATCTTGACCCTTAACTTCCGCCCCGTCAGTAGACTGATGGAAATCGAGATTCCAAATAAGGACGATCATCGCAAAGAAACCGATCGAAATCGATGTTACAAAAGCGAACTTTTTCATGCTTTTTCTCCCTTAATTAAGATGTATAATCGCATATAGATTAAGTGTACTCTAAAGACGAAGGAATATAAATATAATTTGGAATAAAAAGACAATTTTCCCATGCTAGTGATTCAAGTTGTAGGCGAACCAAACTAAAAGCAATCTTCATACGAAGATTGGCCTTTTTAGAGGGTTAACGTTCAAGTACAACTCTCGTATCAGATAAGAGATCATGGATCCCGGCTTTTTCTGGGTGTACTGCCACGACGATGTAGAGGATGTTTGTGATCCATAATACGCGATGAATAATTCTTCCTGCTACTTCACGTACGAAGACGTCTTTCCAAACGAGTCGTTGCTCATCGATACGTTCCACTTTTAAACCGAACACCATCTTGCCAAGCGTCTGCTGCCAAACTTTTGTCATGACGACAAAATATACATAGTAACTTAAGGCAAGAAGCATTCCCTGAATCGTAAACACGCCAATCGCTGGTTCGGTAGTGAACAGGAAAGCAAACAGAGGGTGAATGATGATTGAACTTATCGACACGACCACTAGAAGGTCAATTAAATATGCCCATAACCGTAGCCAAAACCCTGCATAGGTTCTCATAACTTAGCCTCCTACTGATGTAGATAGAGCATTCTTGTTGCTCTACTCTCTTCTAGGATCGTAGAAACAGGGTCTTTTGACGCCATCGGTGCAACAACATTCCACATCGAGCCTACAGTCGATCCACTCGTATAATGGGTGACCGTTGCATCCAAATCAAGCATAAGTTCCATATGTGATACCGCATCTCTTAGATCCCCTAGCTCATCAACAAGACCATTCTCTAACGCTTGATTGCCTGTGAACAATTGACCTTGAGCGAGTGTATCAATCTCTTCATCACTAAATCCTCTTCCTTCTGCAACCACTGCTGTAAAATCCTCGTACATGTCATCTGAAATCTCTTGGAGTAACGCTTCTTCCTCTTCGCTTAACGTCTGAAATGGTGACCCCATTTGTTTGTATTCACCTGATGACACACTCGTTTCAGAAATGCCCCATTCTTCGGCTAAGTCAGCGAAGTTGAGGCCTGCACTCATGACAGTGCCAATTGAACCTGTCAATGTTGCAGGGTGTGCCATAATGTAGTCCGCTCCAGCAGCAATATAGTATCCTCCTGATGCAGCCATCTCCCCCATCGACACATAGACCGGAGTATCAAACTCTTCTTTAGATCGAACCACTTGTTCATAAATTGCATTGCTAGCAACGACACTTCCACCAGGTGTATTGACCGTAATTACAATACCATCAACAAGCGGATCTTCCATCGCATCTTCTAACATCTCAAGAAACTGGCGATGATGGTACCCAACTGAGAAGAACCCATTGTTACCTCCCGTATCTTCAATGACACCATCAAGTTCCAGTACAACAATTTCTCCGTTCGAACCGTTCTTCATAACCTCTTTATTGTACATTTGATCAAAAGACAACCATTCCGATCCTTCTGCGGTTAGTACCGCGGTTACAATTTGAATCGGTATCGCAATAATTACAATTACAGCAGCGATTGCACTGGCAATCCATCGTTTTGTATTCATCGTATTTTATCCCTCTCTTCAATTCGCTTCTACATCTATCGTAATCATTGAAGTTCACATGAAGGAAACGTAGAAATCACAACGAGCTCAACTTTTATCTAATGCGTTGATCTTCTCGTAATGTTGTGATGATACACTAGTTGTACCATCGTAAAGGAGCGATACAGATGACTGAACCACGCATTTTACTTGTAGAAGACGATCCTTCCATTCGCATGATGCTCCAAAAGGTGCTGAACAAAGAAGGATTTCATATGGTAGACAGCGCAGAAACACAACGAAGAGCACTAGAGTTATGCCAAACCTATACATACGATTTTATTTTGTTAGATGTTATGTTGCCAGATGGCGATGGCTTTTCAATATGTCGCCAAATTCGCCACCTTACGTCAGCAACGATCTTTTTTTGTTAGTGCAAAAGACACCGACTTTGATAAATTATCAGGATTTGCAATCGGAGGTGATGATTACATTACAAAACCGTTTAACCCGTTAGAAATTGTAGCCCGCATTCGTGCCCGAATCGCTCGTCATACACCTGTCGTCCAACAAGAGAAACGTCGGTTTACGTATCAGCGCTTTACCATCGATGAGCGAGAAGGCACATTAACCGTATTAGGTGAACGTGTGCAGTGTCCCGCACTCGTCTTTCAATTGGTGTTATTCTTTTGCAAACATCCAAACCAGGTGTTTCATAAAGAACAGTTGTACGAACACGTTTGGGAGGACCCACTGTCCTTTGATGCCCATACAGTAACGGTACACATTCGTCGGGTGCGCGAGAAAATCGAAGCCGACCCTAGCCGCCCAACCTATATTGAGACAGTACGAGGTCTTGGCTATCGGTTTGTCCCTGATCAGGAGCCATCATGAAAGGGTTTCGATTCCGATTATGGCGCAGGTTCACTTTCCAATATTCATTAGTTCTTTTTGTTACTGCTCTTTTGCTCATGACATTTATTCTGATTTTTGGATTTTATCTTGAGACGCAAGAACGGAGAACAAACTTCTACGAAGCGGGGCTCGACAGTCTTGCCTTCTCAGTGGCAACGGACTATGCATTTGAAGGAGAACTGGCGATCAGTGATAACTTACAACAAGAAGCTGATGCTCGAAATGGTTGGTTCCAAATTGTTAGTGAAGATGGTGCCGTGCTCGATTCCTATCCGAACGGCTCAGGCTTTTCAGATTCGTACAGCATGCAAGAGCTTACGACCTTAATTGACGCAAGGACGATTGAATCACACCATGTGTACACGACGCTTTTCGAAGAGACCGATGAAACGTATTTACTCATCTACGGAGAAGAGAGGATCACCGATGAGCTTCTCGGACAATTGCAAGCAGAGGGCACAACAACGGAGGTTTTGCAGCGATTTAATGATCATTCCGCTTGGGGATATGTGTTTGATGGCGACGAATTGATTCAACAGTTGCAAGCGCCTCATTCGTTAAGAAATCCAAGTATGGGAGAGGTGCTCTTACATCAAGCACAACCAGAGCGTGTTGATGCTTATGTTCAAATCGGGGAAGCAGATGGTCTCACGTACGTCGTTTATTCTCCCATTCCAGAACTTCCTTTTCTTCCATTAAATGAAGTTGGCACAACATTAACGTGGATTGCTTTATCGATCTTAGCTCTAGCTATTCTATCGTTTATTGTCTCGATTCTTTGGTTTACACGTACATTCACAAAGCCGATCAACGGTGCAGTAGATTGGCTTGAACAGCTTGAAGACGGGAACTTCCAAGAACCGAAAACATTCGGAAAAACAAAAAAAAGGACGATGGAAACGTCCTTATCACCTCTATCAAGAGTTGTATCAATCACTGTCCAATTTATCGAATCAACTTCGAGTCAACAAAGAAAAGCGAGAAGCATTGGAAGCAAGTCGCGAAGCATGGATTGCAGGTCTATCACATGACATGAAAACACCACTCGCTTCGATCCAAGGTTACTCAATTATGCTCGCCAACGAACACTATGATTGGGAAAGCCACGAAACACAAGAAATCGGAAAAGTACTCACTGAACGATCGAACTTCATGGCGAAGCTGATTGACGACTTAAGTTTAACGTATCGCCTCGAAAGCCACGCGATGACTTTACAAAAAGAAAACGTCGATGTAGCTGAATTGCTCATAAAGAGCATTGAAGCTTTCCAACATGATGATCGTTCCATCCAGTTACAGATTGATTCATCTGTTGAAAAGGCGTATGTTGATCCAAAATGGTTCGGTCGGATGATTGAGAATCTAATCGACAACGCATTAAAGCATAACGATCAAGATACGAACATTTGGATTCGTGCTTCTATGAATGGAGACGACACCTTTACCGTGCAAGTCGCTGACAATGGGCAGGGCATGAGTCAAGAAACACTTAAGCGACTGTTTGACCGTTACTATCGTGGCAAGTCTTCACAAGAACGCTCCGTCGGTAGCGGGCTCGGAATGACAATTACAAAAGAGCTCGTCCAACACCACGGCGGTTCCATTGATGTGAGCAGCGAACTCGATGCAGGCACGACCGTCTCGCTCGTTTTGCCAGTCGGTCCAAGTATTGAAAATAAGTGATGTACACCTTGAAAGCGGAGTGTCTAGACTAGATGCTTCGCTTTTGGTTACTCATTTCACTACCCAAACGGTACAATCCGCCTCTACCCGTAAGCTATGTATCCCTTTTGAATATAGGACGATTCAAAGCTTCCTGAACGATATAAAAGACCCAAGAGGCTAGTAAACTATAGATAAAGAATGAAACTTGAACTGATATTGGTTCTCCCCCTACATTCACTACCACTACTATAATTAGCCCAATAATTGCCCCCATTATTAAGTAAGCAGCCTGCTTATACCGAAACCGATCTGCGATATACGACAAAGGTATCCCGATAACTAAATACATGACCATTGCATAGACACTTACTATGAAGAAATAATCAGTAAAACTACTGTATACATGTTCATCATGATAAGAGAAAAAAAGCAGGAATTGATAAAATCACACTCAGTAGAATGCAAGAACCAATTGTGGTGATTAGTCACATTTTACTTTTTCATTTAAAATTCCATTCGATGCATTAATTCTATAATAGTATAGAAGGTTAATTTTCTTGCTGCAATTACTTATTAACTTTAAATAATTGAAGGTGTCAGCAGTAAAAGAAAGAAGTAAGTAAACTCCATTCCTTCATATTCTCTATTCCGTTTCACATTTGATTTTCTAGAACCTGGTCATTCTCAAAGATAATCACTCAATAAGAAATGCCATGTTTCGATCATGGACGAATTGTGTTAACCGCGACAGGTTATATGAATAAATCAGTAGCCCTATCCATTATAGGTAGAGAACTTCGTGGTATTTCTTAAGAAGAAGGGGGAAATCAATTGAATTTCAAGAAATATATCAAAAAAATTATCTCTATTCTGTGCGGGCACTGCGTTATTGACTCTTGGTTTTTATTTTGCAAATGAATTTGATTCTCCATCTGTAACTGGCAGACCATCATCAGCCATTTTACTTTCAGGATTCGCAATCATGGTTGGTTTCGCAATAGGACTATTCTTAAAAGAAAAGTACAAATCAAAATCAAAATAGCTATACACTACACAATGAAACAACACTTCTCCATCAATGCCATTTATTCAAAATTTGTCATTTTATTCTTTTAACCATCTTGTAATTAATCAAGTTGACGCCCTTTCGTTCAACCGTTTGTTCACACATAACGTTGTAACCTCGTTGCTCAAAAAAAAGGCTTAGCAGTTATGCTTGCTTCTGTATGAACTGCTACAAGATTTAACCGCATTGCCTCAGATTCAAGCAGTTCAACGATCGCTGTGGCTATGCCTTGTCTTTGATAATTCTTATGAACAAAAAGGCGATCTAAATAGCCACTATAAGTTAGATCACCAAAACCAACGATTCTTTCATCAATCTTTGCAACATAGGTGATGTTTTGATTCAAGGATTCCTTCCAAGTTTTCACTTTAGATTCCTTTTCATCTTTTGGTGCCCACGCATCTACTGCTCTTTGAGAATAATCCCTTGAATTCACGGAGTGAATGGTATCGTAAAATAATGAAACAATCTCTTTCGCATCGTTTTCTTTATACCTTATTATTTTCATTTAACTATCACTCCAGATCGGTTATATAGGTAACTGCCAATAAAGGCAGTCACCTATAAATTAGATGCGCTGATAATTCTTCCCTTTAATTAAAACGATTAGGCCAATAAGAACAGCTAACAACGCAAAGCTTAGCAACACATGTTGAATCGCTATTCCTCCTTCAATGAGTGACGGAATAACGCCATATGCAATGGGGTCAAATCCATTCATTGCTAAATAAATGAGGCTCATCACACGCCCGATTAATTTTGGATCTGTCGTCTCTTGAGCCGAAGTGAAGAACGGAATCGTAACAATTGGCATCGCTAAACCGATGAAGAAAACGACAAGTGTTAGCCAAAATAAATCTGTTAGTTGACTGAATACAACTAACACAACAGCTGCCCCTAACAACCCATAAATCGAGGTTTTCCCTCTATTTTTTAATTGAACAAACCCTACAATCGTAGAACCAATGACCATGCCAATCCCTGAACTTCTAAATAGCTTAAATGAATCGGTGTCCCCCCATACAAATCAACAACAAGCGGAATCGAGACAATGATCGCTCCCATCACAAGGAAGTTATACGAAATTAAAATAGTAATACCCGTTATCAAATACTTTGATTTCAATACATAAAGCAAGCCTTCCTTTAGATCAAGAATAGGCGTATGGTGTAGTTTAGCCTCAACCGGTGCTTCTTTTATAAATGGTGGGAAAACGAGCACTGTTGAAAGGAGAACTAAAACGGTTGCGACGAAATAACTCGTTGAAACATTCCCAAATTCCATAAATACTCCAGCGAGAAGTGGCCCCATAATAAATGACACTTGATCAAAACCTTGGAAAAGGGGATTAGCTTTTTGCATTTGGTCTTTTGTAACGATTTTTGGAATCATTGACGTTTTTACGGGTCCAAAGAACGCATCAATTGTACCGAAGAAAACTGTTAAAACAAGCAATAATAGAAAAGTCATGTCATCAAAGGCAACAAAATAATAAATAATTGCTAGAATAATGACTTGTGCTAGATTGGTCGAGAACATAACCGTTGTTTTTTTTGAAGGTATCCGCCAATACGCCTCCAAAAACCATCATGATTAAACGTGGGAGGGTTGCTGCAATCAAGATTACCCCTAAGTTACTAGCCGATCCTAAGTCCGTAACGACATACCAGGTCGTTGTCGTAATAAACATGCTATAGCTAGCAATTGTAAAGAAACCAGCAAAAAGCAGTAAGACAAACGTTCGATTTCTAAATAATGACTTTGTATAATTTTGTTCCATACTCTATTCTCCTTATCAAATTAACATGAGTCAGAGAACATCCAGTGCAATCTATTATTGTTCGTAAATACATATAAAAAAAGCCCACACTTGAACACAGCATGGACTTAACGTTCTAATTTTGAACAGTAAGGCGATGTTGTCTGATGTTCTCTACTAATAAATGCAAGGGTCTTAAAATTTCGCATGCGAAATAAACTTCCGTATTTAACGGAATTTTTTAATTACCCTTTTCAATTACTGTTATTAGTTTTGAACGCTCAGTAACATGCACACACCTCACTTTTACAATGATCTCGAATAACTTAACACATGTAGTTCACGATAGCAAACTGTATAAAAACATTCATCTGCTCGTCCAATAATCAATTAAAGGACGCAAGTAGATTGTTATACCTTACTTGCGTCCTTTACACTTATAAAGCTCTGCAATCCTTCATGCAGAATCAATACACTCTAATTAGTTAGCTAACACTAAAAATGACACAAAAAAATAGCGCATAGGAGCCCATGAACCCAATCGAGAGTTTTCCTAACCTTGTATTTAATGAAAACCCTTTTGCAATTCCAACCTTAAACATATTAACGATTAAAATACAAACCGCTAGAAAAAATGATAACATTGCAATAATTAAGGCTATTTGTTCCAACATGATAACCTCCCTTAATGAAATTAATTGTACGATTAAAAGTACATTTAGCAAGCTTATGAGAACCAATAACCGATCCATTCGGAAACCATAAATTTTTCTTTCACTTAGTTCAATCTGCCAAGCATCTAAAATGCCCAATAACAGATCAACCATAACCTTAACAGAGAGCCCTGTTTGCTCTAGAACTTGCTCTAACTCCTTACCGTATCTTTTTCTCCAAATTTTAGGGTAAAGTAGATAAACCATTTCATATTAAGCCGAGCCTTTTTGAACCGAGCGTAGCGATTTTTTTGAAGTTCTTCTATTTGTTGAGTTAAATACTCACTACCCTCTTTTGTTAATTTGTAAGGTTTTTTTTACGATCTTCTGATTCGAGAACACGTATATACCCTGCCTTTTCTAAGCGTGTGATTGCTCCATATAACGTACCTGGTCCTAGATTAATATCATAATTCGATTGAATATCTTCCATAATTGCATATCCATGACGGCTTTTTTTCTGCAAGGCTTATCAATATTAACAATGATGGTTCTGAAAACTTTCCTTTTTTTTGACCATCTTTTCACTCCTTGTTTTATTACGTCAAACGTTATATCGTATAACGTAATAATAAACTATGCGTAAGCGAAAGTCAAAATGAATACTTCAAAATTTCAATTTTTTTTCGATTCATTTTGAACCACTTGTTGGACACTCGGCTTGGTCACAATCGTCTTCCTTCATTAATATAAGACTTCCAGCAACTAACTTTTCATGTTAACTTGAAGAAAATAAACAGACAGAGTTATTAAACGAATAAAATAAGAAGGGAGGTATAAAAAAATCGACATTTTACTCTGGATAACAATTGGTTTTATCCTAATTGGATTTTTTGTTCTTCTTTCTATGAAAAAAAGGTATGGAAAATAATCTTGCTTTTATAACTGCGAATAAGGAAGACGATCAACATTCATTAAAAACACGTTCTATCCTTTGGTGGATCTTGAGTGCCACAGTTTGGGGAATTGTGAGTATGGCGCTGATCGTCTGGTCATTTAATAGTTATTTTGGATAATTGCTAGTATCAAGTGTACTTAGAAATGAACTTCTAGAAATAAAAAAACCCTTTGGAATCAATTGATCCAAAGGGTTACACTTCGTAACTAATTCTTATTGTTCTTCAAGAGTACCTACAGTTGGTAAGTCTTCTAATACGTCAGTTCCATGTGGAGCTGCTTCAATTTCTTCTGTACGGTCACCACCAGCTTCTAATCCACCAGCAGGAGCGTGCTCTCCACCTTCCCATGCGTCAACACCTGTAACATCGTAAACAACGCCGTCAACAGCTACATAAGCATCGTTCCATCTTGACCATCATATTCTTCAAGTTCTTCTAAAGTAAATACTTGGCCTTCATCTGTTGCAGCTTCTTCATCCGTTCCTTCTTCTTCGCCACCGCCACAAGCAGCAAGTAGCAACATTGAACTACTACCAAGAACCAATAATAATTTATTCATAGAAAGTCCACTCTCCTTAAAACTAATCATTACTTATGATTTCTCCACACACAATATAACATGTGTATTTCATCTTACATAGGCACTTCATAGTTTTGTCAGTTTTTATTCATAGAAAGTTTATATTTACAAGTGAACAAATGCATCCTTCCTTAAACATATGATCTACGCATCAGTTTTTAATTAAAATGCCAAAAAAAATAACCGCAATCTTTATTCCAGGATTGCGCCCTTTAGCCAAACAAGCTTACCTGATTAACTATATTTTCTTACTAATATATATCCAATAACCCAAACCAATGAATATATTAAGTGACATCAAAGTAGTAATACAAACTCTTAGTAACATATAATCCATAGGTGCCCACCCTGTTATAAAGATAATTAGAGCTAATCCTCCCATTAAAAATGTAAATAAGAAACTAAAGAGTTTATAGCCCAAATATTGAGCTCTTTCATCTTTACCTTCTTTTTTTCATAAGAATTATTAGTATTACAAAAGCAAACAAAGCAAATGCAGTTAATCCATTTGTAATGCTTATTAACGTTTCCATCATAATCTCTCCTCTGTAAATTTGGTGTATTGAAAAACATCATTTATTTCTACCCCAAAAACATCTGCTATTTCAAATGCTAGTGTTAAAGATGGGGTATATTTACCCTTCTCAATCGAAATTATTGTCTGTCTACTTACTCCTGCCCTTTCAGCTAAATCTTTTTGTGTCATTTTGAATTCAGCTCTTAAAACTGTAATTCGATTGGTTAAGTTCCCACCTTTTTCTCCCATTAATGTATTCATCTCCCCCAATAAGTAAAGTATTCTTTACTTATTGTAATTTATTTTTCACTTTATGTAAAGTTTGTTTTACATATATATACTTTAATACCTCCCCTGTCAGTGGTTTTAAAGTATTACTTTCTTCAATTAAATGTCCCTTCACAAAGATAAGCGCAATCCTTATTGCAGGATTGCGCCCGATTGTTCAAGAGTTTATTTTATGACCTCTCATCTTTATTCGTATACGATTGATCTCTCACAACTACAGTATCTGGCATAAAGCGCACAAATACATTTTCGTGATTTTGGGTGCTGAATCGAGTATCCCAAACCTCTTCATCCTCACCTAAATATTTCGTAAATAACTGTTTTGCCAAATCAGTGTTGAAAGACTCGATTGTCGCAGTTCCTCTAAATCCTGCATGCAAGACCTTCCCTGATGCAACATCAAAATCTACAATACCTATAGCACAGTTCTTGCTTTTTTTCTATCCTGGATGGAAATGTATCTTCCGGTGTTCCTATGATCCACAGACAGTTGTCTTGCCAAAGAAACCAGACTGGAGAATCACGGGCTCCCTCCTCTGAAGTAGTTGCAAGATGAGCAAACAAGGGTTTCTCTAAGAACGAATCTAGATCAAAGCTTCGCTTACCTCTTATGATTTTCATTAATATACCAATTCCTTTAATTTTAAAGTGTATTGCAAATTCCATCCATCGAAATATCAAAATCCTTTTACCATATTAATTTTACACTATATAAAAATTATGAGTAATTATCATAACCAGTCGTTGTTCAATTAAATGGCCCGATAATTGATGATCGGTGTTCTCAGAAAAAAACCTCGAATCGAACACTTTTCTAGTGTGTTAAAATTCGAGGCTTCTAATACTTTAGAGATCCTATAAGACGTTCCCATTTAATCTTCTAGGTCTAACTGCATTCCACTATTCATTTCGGCGAACCCGAATCACTTGTTGCAAGCTTTTGTAAATAAGAAACCAGTTTCTTGGCTTGTGCTCGGGACGATGATTCAAACTGAAAGGCGTCTTGTAACCAAAGCCCGTCACACGTTAGCTGTATGATCGATGCTAATTCAGGACTGGTCTCTTCTTGCATCTTCACGATCGTTTGCGCGTAGAACTCTTTCCATCCTTCATAGAACTGTTCCTCAGCTTGATAACCAGAAACTGTCATGAATGTCTTCATCTCCGCACTTTCTAAGCTCCGTAACGTTGCTTGTAAATAAGCCGTTGCAAAGGAATTGGACTTCTCTTCCTCCTCTTCAACGAGCGTTGTAAATAATGCTAGTACATAGTGGCTCCATCCTTTTAATAGGCGTTCTTTCGAAGGGAAACGATACAACAAGCCCCCTTTACTTACTCCTGCGCGTTCAGCTACTTTATCTAACGTAAATTGGTTAATTCCTAGTTCATTAATAACTCTTGTCGTTGCTTCAAAGATTCGTGTGTTTTTCTCTTCATTACGCATATGTCTCAAACCTTTCGGCTTTTCTTATGACTAGTGTAGCGCACAATAGTAGAACATCCAAAATGAACATTCTTACTAGAGATTAAATAAAACCGACTGGACGGTTTTATTTTTTTAGTATAGAATGTGAACTGTCATCACTTATAAAGGAGCGATCCAAACATGAACATAAATTGGTTGATGGTACTTGCAGCAGGTGTACTTGAAATCTTTTGGGTTTCTGGCCTTAACTATTCTTCAACATTCTGGCAATGGGCATTGACCGTTTTTGCCATCATCATAAGTTTCACACTCGTCATTTTAGCGACTCGCACTCTTCCAATCGGTACGGTGTACGCAGTCTTTGCAGGGATCGGTACTGCAGGTACAGTCGTTGTCGAGACGCTTTTTTTTCAATGAACCGTTTAGTTGGATGAAAGTCTTGTTAATCGGTACGCTCCTGCTTGGTGTTGTTGGATTGAAGTTATTAAGTAGCGATGTGAGGGAGGAAGAACCATGTACTGGACAGCTTTAATTGTTGCGGGGTTATTTGAAGTACTTGGTGTGATTAACTTGAAGAAAGTCGCCATGAAACAGTGGTCTGCCATCATTTATTTGGTAATCTTCTTCGGGATTAGCTTTTCTCTTCTTACGTATGCAATGAATGACATTTCAATGGGAACCGCGTACGGAGTTTGGACCGGGATTGGTACCGCAGGTTCAGCCGTGCTTGGTATGTATCTATTCGGAGAGTCAAAAGAAGTAAAACGGATCGTTTGTATTGCGCTTATTCTATGCTCTGCTGTTGGATTGAAACTCTTATCCTAAAAAGAAGTCGTTCGAAAATAATCGAACGACTTCTTTATTCTTCCACTTGTAGTTTTTGGACAGGCATTACGTGCATCCCCCTAGCAGTTACATGGGATTGAATCTCGTAAACACCTGCTTCTGCAAAAGTATGGGTACTACGATACATTCCACTACCATCATTTTCTGCTGGGAATAGTGCCCCTTCCGATTGACCTTCAAAGCGAATTTCAATCTCTACAGCTTGTGCATCTTCAACCGGATCATCTCCTTGTGTTACGAGCGTCTCAATTGTGATTTGTTCTCCGACCATTGCCTCTGAGATTGGCTGAATTTCCACGTCAATCGGTTCAGTAGACAGTGACAGTTCTTGCGTTTCTTCATTCGAACCACAACCACTTACCACTAATAAAACGACTAAGCTCATCCATCGTTTCAAAAGTTATCACCCTCTCCATATACACCTTAAACGAATTACTCGTCCAATTATTACTATCGTTCCTATTCTATGTTACTTAATAGTAAAGTAGACGAACACGTTTCACTACATCATCCACGTAGGGACAAATCGTCCCATGTACATTGAAATCCGTTCAAAATAACCGCTAAACAAAAGCACACCTAATACAATCATCATCCAACCACTTATCTTATGAATCGTAGGTAAATAGCGATTTAATCTCCCGACACGTTGAAGGATTGCGCAAAGAATAATGATATTGCAATAAATGGTATTCCAAGACCCATAGAATACAAGAACAACATACTTGTGCCGACCCAAAGTGTCCCACTATCTGCAGCCAATGCCAAAATTGATCCGAGAACAACGCCAACACAAGGTGTCCATCCTGCGCCGAACACCACACCAAAACCTATTGAGCCTGTAAAGCTTGAAATGGTTTTTGGTGGTTTTGCAATTCGCTTCTCTCTAAACAACACTGTGATCGGTAAAACACCTGACATGTGCAATCCGAACAAAATGACGACGATACCACCGAGTTGTTGCAAAGCTGTACCATATTGTGCAAACAACGAGCCTAATAGCGTAGAAGATGCCCCTAGCATAATAAACACAATTGTGAACCCTAATACAAACCCAATGCTGCGGAACAAAATGACTTTTTTTAGCTGCTTTAATAGCACCGTCCTTTACATTTTGTCCCGTTAATTGCGACAAGTATGCCGGTAACAACGGAAACACACACGGTGAAAAAAAATGACAACAAGCCCGCTAAAAACGCGACCCCTAATGAAACTTCATTCATTGCTATCCCCTACTTCGAATTCGACTTCTTTTAATGACGGTATAGATCACGATTCCAATCGCATAAATTGTGAAAAGTATAAGCATAGGTAAACAAATCCATAAACAGACCGACATAAAGTAATCGAAATATGTGCTATGTACTTGTTCTCCTTGGAACATCCACATCGACATTGCGAGGAAATGGATGCCTAAAAGCAACAAGAGTATGAAGATCACCCATTCTTTTCGCTTCATTCTTCAACCTCCTGTGCCTTTGGGAATGTTAGAGTAAAGCAAGTTCCTTCGTTGACGACACTAGTAACCGTAATCGTTCCAGACATTAATGTTGTTAGCTGCTTCGTAATCGCTAGTCCTAGCCCCGAACCCCCGAAGCTTCTCTTACGTGATTTCTCCGCACGGTAAAACCGTTCGAATACAAAAGGTAAATCTCCTTCAGCAATTCCGATTCCCGTATCAGTTACAATGACTTGGACTTGCCGATCTGATTCAGTTACTTCCACTTGAATAGAACCAGAATGAGTATAGCTAACAGCATTGTGAAGGAGATTGAGCATCATTTGGTTAAAGCGTACAGAATCTCCCAAAATCCAACTAGAGTTAGAAAAAGATGTAGTCACTGACAATTGTTTAGCTAAAGCTTCCCTTTCAATTCTCTCTACTGCTTGAGTAACAGCTAGATTCGGGTCTATTCTCTCCAACTTTAAAGAAAATTGAGCTGATTCCATCATTGATAATTCATGAAGATCATCAATTAATTGATGCATCCTTTCCGTTTCATCATCAAGAATAGTCAGCATTTTATCGTATTCTTCTTCAGTCTCATACATCTTTGTTTTCAAAGCATAGATATAGCCTTTCAAATAAGAAAGAGGTGTTCGCAACTCATGCGATATGTTGGCAAGAAACTCTTTCCGATTTGTTTGATACCGCGATAAATCTTCTGCCAAGTCATTTAATGACGTTGCTAAATTCCCTACTTCATCTGTACTTACTATAGGAACTCTTACATTCAATTCGCCTTTAGCCATTTGTCTTGAGACACGCTCCATCTCTTGCAATGGCTCAGAAAACTTTCTAGAGAGAATGAACGTAAAAGCAACCGCAAGTAATAATGCACCTATGCCCGAAAAAAATAAGAGCACTATTTAATTGTGTAAATGCTGAACCCATCATATTTGTAGGGGTAAGCACATAAACATTCATCGGTCCATCTACTGTGTCAAAGGATTGGGTAGCATAAAAATAATGTCGGTTTGTCTCTTTATCAGTAAACCATTGTTCTTCGGCTTGTCCTGAAATTACTTGAGAAAGGTTTATGTCACTCGTAGCATGTAACGTCTCTCCATGACGATTCAAAATTAGTACTTCTCTTGACGTATCTTCTCCAGTTACTGAAAGTAAAAGCTCTATTGAAGTGTTTTCAGACTGCTCAATATAGTTTCCATACATCAATGCCAATTCATTTGTCTCTTCCGTTAAATGTGCATAACTATAACTTTGAAAAATCTGAGCCATAACAAATCCTAGAGGAATGAATACAATGACAAATAGAGACAGAATTAATGCTCCTAATTTAAATGAAATGGAGTTCATGACTTAGCCCCAGGTTGCCTAAATCCATAACCTACCCCTCGAACCGTTTTTATGGGATCAAAAGAGAGAAGAGCTTGACTTAACTTGAGACGAATATTCTTAACGTGTGTATCAATGGTGCGTCGCTCATAATGCTCTTCATTGTTTCCTAGAAGGTTCATTAGTAGTTCCCTTGTATAGATTTGCGTCGTATTTCTAACGAACAACGTTAACAAATCAAATTCTTTTGAAGTCAGCTCAACCCGTTGTTGCTTCACCCAAACTTCTCTCGCTGATGGATAGATCATTAACTCATCATTGACTTTTAACGAGTGTGGGGAAGCAACATTACGATCCTACGTGTTAAAGCATTTACCCGCGCGATAAACTCTTCCGGAGCAAACGGTTTTGTAAGGTAATCATCAGCTCCTAAATTCAATCCTTTTACACGGTCTTCGATTTCTGCACGAGCGGTTAACATCATGATTTTGGTATTGTAACCTGCTTCGGCAACAAATGCACAAACATCGAAGCCGTCAAGGTCTGGCATCATAACATCAACGATTAATAAGTCAAAATCATTCATCTGTACTTTATCAATGGCCTCTAAGCCAGAAGAGGCTTGGTCAACATCATAGTTTCCATGCTTTAAATATAGGCTGATTAAGTCTCTCATTTGTTGTTCATCATCAACAATTAGAATCCTGGGCATCCTCAGACCTCTTCTCTTTCACATCATTGTTTTACGATACCGGACAATTGAACACCTTAACCGCCATCTTCATTAGGCGCAGGGTTGATTAGCTCCATAAAATCAATGACATTCTGTTCACTCATTCCACCAATGTACCGTTTAATGACTTCCCCTTGCTCATCGATTAGAAATGTTGCCGGTAATAAATTTACCCCATAGGCATTTAGTACATCACGGTTTTGGTCCAACAATATTGGAAAAGTTAATTGGTATCGATTTACAAAACGGTCAACGGTCACCTCATTTTCTCCTACATTGACCGCTAATATTTCTATATCTTCATCTTCATACAGTTGATATTGATTCTCCATGTAAGGCATTTCCTCTTCACATGGTGGACAATATGTCCCCCAAAAGTTAAGAAAAACGCCTTCCCCTCGATAATCGTCTAACTCTACCTTCTCACCGTCCATATTCATTAATGCAAAGTTAGGCGCTCGATCCCCGACTTCAACACGGTTCGTATCAGCTTGAATGAAATTCGTATAAAATACATACCCAATGCTTAGGGCAATGATTGATAGAATCGTTGTACGCATAATCAGCCGTCGCTGTTTTCGTTTCGCACGATCTGACAACTTGTTCACCCCTTTTTTTGTGACGCACATTAACCATAACTTCTATGTATTATAATCATCACTTACTATACAGGAGTATTGTGAATTTCTTATGGAGAAAGAGTGACCAGTTTGTCACAGCGACATGAACCGTCTAAATAGAGAAAGAACGGTAAATGACCGTTCTTTCTCTATTTCTTAACTTTTAATAACCGTAAACTGTTCAAGGTCACTAACAATGTTGCCCCCATATCTGCGAGTATGGCAATCCATAACGTTAACCAACCTGGGATCACTAATAATAATGCAATCGCTTTAAGCCCTAACGATAGTGCGATATTCTGCTTAATAATCGTCAGTGCCCTTCTACTTAATGAGACTGTATAAGGAATCTTATCTAAATCATCGCCCATCAATGCTACATCAGCCGTTTCAAGAGCTGTGTCTGTCCCCGCACTTCCCATCGCGAAACCTACATTCGATGCCGCCAACGCAGGCGCATCGTTGACACCGTCTCCAACCATCCCAACTCGTGTATACGACGTACGTAACTGCTGCACAGCTGTTAGCTTATCTTCTGGCATAAGCTCTGCCTTAACCTCATCTACTCCAAGCTCTTGACCGATTGCGCGTGCAGTAACTCGATGGTCACCAGTTAGCATGAACGTATGCTGAATCCCTAGCTCTTTCAAACGACTAAGAACATGAATGCTCTTCTCTCTCACTTGATCGGCGACAGCGAGCAATGCTAACGTCCTTTGACTATTACCGACAATCATAACAGTATTTCCTTTTTCTTGAAGCCATTCTATACGTTCAATTTCATCGTCTGCAATGCCTACATGTAGGTCTTCAAAAAGCTGGCGATTTCCAATCCAAATTTCTTCTCCGGCGATCTCTCCTCGAACACCTTTACCCGTCATTGCCTGAAAGTCATTTACTTCTAACTGTTTGTATGGCACTTGCTGCTCAGCTGCTTTTGCAAGAATGGCTCCAGCCAGTGGATGCTGAGACTTTGCTCAATTGCCGCAACCTTAGCTAACACATCACTGTCCGATTGATCCGTAAAGTTTTTAAAATCCGTTACTACCGGACGTCCATTCGTCAACGTTCCTGTCTTATCAAATGCAATGGCTTGTAATCTGCCAACTTCTTCAAGATATACTCCGCCTTTGATTAATACACCTTGTTTAGCGGCATTTCCGATTGCTGTAACAATCGCAACCGGTGTAGAGATGACAAGTGCACACGGACAACCAACGACTAGTACCGCTAACCCCTGATAAATCCACATCTCCCAACTCGCTCCGAGAATGAGTGGAGGAAATGTGGCGACGAGCAATGCAACGACCATGATTGCTGGTGTGTAATATTTCGCAAATCGATCAATGAAACTTTGTGAAGGTGCACGTTTTGCCTGCGCCTCTTCAACGAGGTGAATAATTTTGGCTAAAGTGGTATCTTTCACGACTTTTGAAACTTCAACTTCTAAGTAGCCTTCGGTATTTAACGTACCTGCATAAACCGCATCACCTTCTCGCTTCTCAACTGGAAGTGATTCTCCAGTGATCGCTGCTTGGTTAATTGAGGAATGTCCTTTAATGACATTGCCATCCATTGCTAACTTTTCACCTGGTTTCACTAACATTGTATCGCCAACAACAATGTCTTTAACATGTACGAGCATTTCTTCTTGATTCCGCCTAATGTATGCTTTTCGCGGTGCAATCCCCATTAATGAACGAATACTCTGACGAGCTTTGTCCATAGAGAATCGCTCTAACTGCTCACTAACAGCAAAAAGCAGGACAACAAGAGCACCTTCTGCCCACTCACCAATCAATGCAGCGCCAATAATCGCTACAGTCATTAATGTTTTCATATCAAAACGAAAATGAATTAAGTTCTTAAAACCAACTTTGAATAATGAATACCCACTAATTATGATGGCTAACAAAAAAAGAAAGAACGGAAGCCAGATGTTCTTCCCCAAAAGTCACAACGCTCCTTACACCAATCGTAAAGAAGAAGACCCCTAATAAAACATTCCAATAGTTCAGGATGAAAGAAGATGACTTCTTTGATTCTGGTAGTTCGTCATCTTCTCCACGCACTTTCAGACCTTCAAATGCACCTGCTTTTTCTAACTGTTGAATCGAAGCTTCGCCATAGACAGTAATCTTCGCTGCTGGAAAATTCACTTCTGCATCTTGTACAGTCTTGATCTGCTTTACGTTCTTTTCAAAAGTCCCAGCACAGCCTGCACACGAAAATCCTTCAACTCGATATACGTGCTTACGATTTTGATCCACCTTCATTCCCCCCACTATGTCTTGCAATCGTGTGTAAACGTTATTGACGCATCAGTAATTCCTACACAACAAATCATCCGTACTCACCATTCATTCAAACGTTCATTTGATTATTATATTATTACCACCGTTTGAATGTGTCAATCTGTTTTTAATTATTGTTTCAATCATTGGCAGTTTTTAATTATAAAAAAACACACGTAACATTACGTGTGTTGAATGCGTCCTATCTACTATTTTTCAGTAACATAACCATTAAGATCGTAATGATCAGAAACGCCACAAATGCTAAGAACGGTATCGTAATAAACCCAAACCAGTTAATGTATTGCATTGAGCATGGAACACCTTCAGAACATGGAGTAACAGGAGCAAAGTTCGGTACTTTTTGCATGAGGTAATGGTAAAAAGACAGACACGTTCCTAGTATGGATAAAGGCAATGTATACACATATATTTTTTGATCTTCTTTAAAAGAGGCAACGCCCAATAAGATTACAAATGGATACATGACGATTCTTTGATACCAACACATATCACATGGTACAAATCCTTTAATCTCACTAAAATACAAACTTCCTAACATTGCAACGACTGAAACAATCCATGCGATATAAATGAGTAAACTTGATGAACTTATCTTTTTCACCGACACGTTCCCCTTTTCATTTGTTGTACTTCCAAACGGTACACGCTTTACGTGTAGCTACCAAGGAGGAACGGTGACACCTTTTTGAACCATCATGCTCTGTTATAATCGCTTTCCGTTTTTCATAACAAAAAGACACCGTACGGTGTCTTTTGCATGAATTAGAGGTGCTTTTCTATTTCTTCTACAATCCTGTCATAATCAAACGGATCTTCAATCATTACGCCATTTATTACAATCGTAGGCGTAAGTTGAACATCGTGCTCATTCACAAGATTTATGTCATGATTTACCTCGTCTTCGTAGTTGCCTTCTCTAATATCAACTTCCAATTGCTCTACATCAATGGTTTGTTCTACGTCTTCAGAGGCAATTCTCAACAACTCTTCAATTGTTACCCATTCTTCATCGTGGTGAGCTGCCTCAGGTTGTGCATGATAAAGCGCTTCATGAAACTCCCAAAAGGCTTCTGGATGATTGTCCCATACAGACTCACTGGCATAGCTCGCAAGTATAGATTCAGCACCATGAAATGGAGTATTAATGAACGTTAAGTTCGCTAATCCCCCTTCAATATAATCTCCTTTTAATTGTTGAAAAACTGTTTCATCCCAGACTTTACATGCCGGACATTTATAATCGCCAAACTCGATAATTGAAACCGGTGCTTCCTCATCACCTAGATAGGGCTGGTCTGAGCGATCAATCTCATCTATGACTTGTTTTTCCTCTTCAGGCATCAAAAAAAAGAATGCTGCAATAACAGCAACCCCTATAGCTACCGTTGTGATCACTAAACGTTTCATGTTTGTCTCCCCTCATAACTTCTCAACCGTTTATAGCCCAATCTCTTGTAAGTCTGCAACCACATCTTCAATAGGTGTATTCAGACCATCATAAAGTCGAATAATTTCATGTTCATCCGTGATTAAGAAAAAGTTAACTCCGTGAATAATATTATTGCCTTCGGGGTCGTCACGCATTTCTTGACGGAAGCTTCCCTCTGAGAACGATTGGATCTCTTCATCATCGTATCCCGTCAGAAATGTCCAATAATCAGCGTTCACCCCGTACCTCGATGCATATTCGCGTAACACCTCAGGTTGGTCGTAGTTTGGATCAACTGTGAACGATACAAATGTAACATCGATGTCTTCTTCAAGAACTGCATCTTGAAGGTTCACCATATTCGGTGTCATCGTATTGCATACGGTCGGACAACGTGTAAAGATGAAATTCGCGATCCAATAGCCATCTTCTAAATCCTCAAGTCCGAAGCTCATTGTTGTGATCTATATATTCAAAAGGCTCCACTTCCCAGTTCGCTTCTTCTATATCGGTTATTCCTTCAACAGCTGTTGTATCTTGTTGCGTACACGCTGTTAAAACGATAAAACCGATCGTTACGCCTGCAGTCATTAAAACACTCTTCATTCATATCACCTCCACTAATCTTTCTATACGTTTCCACAAACAAGTTACCAAACGACGCCCAGTTTACCAAGGTTTAAAGGAGATCGTGTGAGTAAACATTGTCTAAACGATGACAATCTTTAACCAACACAAACAAGAAGGCACCTATTCGGTACCTTCTCTTATAAAAACCAAACCCTCTCGTTACTGCTCTTCTTGAGCATGTTGCATCGCAACAGAAATTAACGCTGTGACGTGTGGATCGTCTAACGAATAAAAGACGAGCTTACCTTCTTTGCGACTTTTAGCCAACCGTAAATTCCGAAGATGCCTTAAATGATGAGACGCCGTTGCATTAGTTGTACCAATAATATTGGCAACGTCACACACACACAATTCGTTTTCTTGTGTAAGTGTAAAGGCGATTTTCAGACGCGTCTGATCAGCTAGTGCTTTAAAAATATCTACAGCACTTAAAAAGGACTGCTTCTCTACAACCTTTGATATACGCTCAACCTTTTCTTCATCGTAACAAAATACATCACAAGTAGTCGGCTCTGTTACTCGTGCTTGCATCTTCCCACCTCCATCACAAACAAACGACTATTAGATTATTAGTGTATGGTGAACATAAGCTCATGTCAATTCATCATAACAAAAAGCTAGGCACTGGGCCTAGCTTTTGATTATGATTTACTCGGTTCTTTCCTTGTTTTCCACCCGAGGAAGAAAAAGGCTGCAAGGATCAGAAGAATTGCGAGTGCAAAGAGAATAGTCGAGGTAATTTGTTGGCTAAGTACCCCTAATGCAATCCCGATGACACCGAAATCTGAATCACCGAACGTCGTGCTTTGGAACCCTAAATCACCGAGTACTGGTAAAAGTAACGCAGGTAAGAAGCTGATTAACACTCCGTTGACCATGGCACCAATAATTGCACCACTCGACCGCCCGTTGCATTACCGAATACGCCGGCTGCTGCACCTGTAAAGAAATGCGGGACAAGACCTGGTACGATCACAGCCAATCCAAAGAGTGGCAAGAACATCATACTAATCAAACCTGCCGCGAAGCTGAACAAGAAACCGATAATTACAGCGTTATTCGCAAATGGAAATACGGCTGGTGCATCAAGTGCTGGTTTTGCATTCGGGACAATTTTATCGGCAATCCCTTTAAACGCGGGTACAATTTCTCCGAGTAACATGCGAACCCCGGCTAAGATGATGTACACACCTGCAGCAAATGTAAGTCCTTGCATGAGTGAGAACACGAGGAAGTTTTGACCGCCACTTAGTTCTGATTCAATAAATGTGCTTCCTGTAAAGAAGGCGACAACTACGAAGAGAATAACCATCGTTAACGATACGGCTACGGTCGTATCACGAAGGAATCCGAGTGACTTTGGTACTTTAATATCTTCGGTCGTCTTTTCTTTGTTACCAAACCACTTTCCAATGGAAGCAGATGCATAGTAACCGAATGAGCCAAAGTGACCGACCGCAATATCATCGGACCCTGTAATCTCTCTCGTATAAGGTTGAAGCATCGCTGGAAGTAGTACCATTAGTGAACCTAAGATAATGGCACCGAGGGCCACCATCGGTACGCCACCCATTCCTGCTGTCGTCAAAATTACCGCAATCAAACAAGCCATAAACATAATATGATGTCCAGTTAAAAAGATATACTTAAATGGGGTAATCCGAGCAAACAGAATGTTGCAACCATTCCGAAAAGCATGATCATCGCCGTTTCTGTTCCAAACGCATCTTGTGCAATTGCCACAATCACTTCATTATTCGGAATGACGCCGTTTACATTAAAAGCATGGTTAAACATTGCGCTAAATTGATCAAGGGATTGGACGATTACCATCGCACCGGCCCCTAGAATAACGAAGCCGAGCACGGTTTTTAACGTACCTGATACAACATCTGCGATCGCTTTTCGTTGAGCCAATAAACCGATCAGTGCAAAAAGCCCAACGAGAAGTTCTGGTGTCCCTAAGAGATCGTTCATGATGAAATCAATCATTGTCTGTGACCTCCACTACTTATAAATTTTGATCAAGCACTTCTCGTAATTCATTTTTGTCGAGTAAGTTCTTCAACCCAACGACATGTCGTGAACCGTCTTGTAAGTTGTTGACGATGTCATCGGAACCAATATACAAGTCAGCTTGTTCCGTCTTAGCCGTCGTTAAATCCGTGTGGGAGACATCGGCTTCCTTTTGTAAATCTTTTAGAATGCTTTTGGCATTCATTTCGACAATCATTGAACTTCCTAATCCATTTCCACAAACTACTAATACTTTTTTCATGTTAAAACTCCCCTTTGTTATGGTTTTGAATCACGTGTGCAATTTCTGATGTGGTCGTACTCGCTAGAATTTCTTTTGTATTCTCTTCTTCAGAGAGCAACTCTGAAAGTTGCGAAAGTGCTTTAAGGTGCGTTTCATTATCAACGGCCGCAAGCACAATGATAATTCGAGCATCATGCTTTTCTTCTTCTGAGAAGTGAACCGGCTCGTCAGTTTTTAGGATACTCATACCAAGCTGAACGACACCTTCTTCAGGGCGGGCATGAGGCATTGCTATATTAGGTGCAATGACAATGTACGGACCGTTCGTCACGACATTTGCGATCATTGCATCGATGTACTCTTGATGAATGTATTTTTTTCTCTAGTAATGGTTCGGCGGCAATTTGAATGGACTCTTGCCATGACGTGACGCTTGATCTCACAGTAATCATGTCTTCGGTTACTAATTCGTGTAGCATCGGTTTGTGCACCTCAAGTCTTGATCTTGTTGGACGAAAATACGGTTCAATCTGGCGCCTTAACGCGTCTTGATTATGAATCGTTGCATGTTGCTCAATGATGCCGATTACACTTTCAAAATCTGATTGCTTCACTCGGTCTGGATCCATAAACCGTTGCATCTCTCGTAATACGTGTGCTTTCTCTGAATCACCAAGTATCGCCGGAACATAAATAATTGGCACAATGGAAGCGTGGATGTACGTTGTTGAAAAGGCAAAATCAATGTCTTTTTCATACTCCGAAAACGTACGAACGGGTAAGAAGTCTAGAATCTCAACGTCAGGTAATAACCCTTCTAGTTGCGCAAAAAGCATTGAAGATGCTGCGATTCCGTTTTCACAAACCACTACAGCGCGATACGCTTTCGATCTTCGGTCAACCTTCCGATGGATCCATCCGCCAAAATGCATCGCAATGAGTGCAACTTCTTCACTCGGAATTGTGCGATTCACATAACGCTCCAATGGTTCTAGCGCTTGTTCTGTTAGGGTGTAGACTTCTTTTAATTGATGCTCAATTAATGGCAAATATCGATGATCTAACGGCTCGTTGTACTTTAGTCGATAATAAGCAGGCTTAATGTGTGCGACCAGGTTCTTTTGTAGACGTTCCTTTTCACGAAAACGAACGCCACTATGAGCCTCGAATTGCTCAATAATCTCCGTTGTTACGACGTCAATATCAGAGCGCTCATCTTTAGTGAATGACGCTGAGCCATCGGTTACACGAGAACCGAGAATTCTAATCGTTAAGACAACACATTCGAGACGAGTAAATCGTCTGAAGCCCTTACTTGATAGGCGTTCATTTAGTTGATCAACCGCTCCAAAAGCTTGTGATTGCAACAACACTTCTTGTTCTTCTCGATCAACCCAAAGGTTATTTAACGGTCGCTTGTATAGCATCAGTATGTGTAGCAAGAGAGACAACGTCACTTGCTCATTAAATGAAAGGTCAAGCTGTTGCTCAAGCTTACCAATCTCTTCTCGAATCATGACTTCAGCATCATCAACGTCTTGATTACACTGATTCAATAACATTTGTATAACTTCATCATGTTCATTTTCAATCACAATTTGAATGAGTTGATGAATCACACGCCATAATGATTGGTCAGACCCTTTCAGTTCATATCCATTTTGTTTCGAGTAGTTCAAGGAAACGTCAAACGCGTCAAGTTTCTCAGTAACGACTGCTAAATCTTTGAACAGCGTGCCCCGGCTCACTTGAACGAGTTCACTCAATTCGTTTGAAGACACGAACCCATTTTTAAGCAATACGTAAGCACTAATTACGTAATGTCGCTCCACCTGAGTGAACCGATAATCCCATTGTCTCTTGAGTGTTAACAAAGAAGGTAAGCGTTCCTTTGTCAACGTTTCAAGAAATAAGCCTTTGTTATAATTCCTTTGAATCGGTGATAAGTGATGATGCATGAGCCAGTGGTCAATCTCATTAAAATCATAATAAAGTGTGCGTTTCGACACACCTAAAGCGTTTGCTAGTTCAGGTATGGATACCGTCGTTGTTGCACGGCTAAGGTAAGACAATATGGCAATTCTTCGTTGATCTAAAACCACAGCGTACGCCCCTTGCACAATACAATTTTGCACTTCCTCCATAACCTACTCGGAGTATATATCAGTCTATTCCAGCTGTTAAGAGGTTTTGACATGCAATAACTGTACATTTGAATTTTGCAAAACTATACTCTTAATTGTTTTATCATAGATTTCACCCATTCTTTATGCAACTACCGCTCAAAACAAAAAAGGACATTACCGAGGTCTATGACCTCGGTAACGTCCTAGTTTATCGCTTCATTAGAAGTGATCTGGATCATCTTATCTAAATGCCGAATTGTCGGTGTTAAGTTCACAAGAAAGTACGCTTCTCTCAGACGTCTTGCCGGATGACTTTTCCTTAAATAGGCGGGCCCTCCAACATGAAGCATTGTCATGTGTGCTGCTTTCACAGCTTCTTCAGCACTTGCTTTACGAATCGGCAACAATGATTCCCAAATGAGGGGCTCGTTTTTGAATTGCTCTGCAAGTCGTTCTTGTTGATGTGCCAAATCCCGTTTAACTTGATCTGGTTGCTCTTCCATATAAGCATTGCAACCGTTTTGCTTCTTTAGCGCACTTTCGCTTGAAGCAATGGATGCCTCGATGACACCAAAACCGAGGGGAATTTGATACACAAGGAAATAGGGACGAATCGTTTTAATGAACGCATCCGCGTCTTCAGCTAATACTTGCTCTGTCGGAACGAACAAGTCCAAAAAAAACGAACAGCATACGTTGCACTACCATTAATGCCAACATAATCTTTTTTTCTCTTTTAGATCGAGTCTCTCTCCACGACATTCCACAAAATCATCACGTTACGATTTTCATTTTCTACGTTAGCAACCGCCCCGAACCAGTGATCTTCACCCAGATTCGACACGGATGGTAGCGTCCCTTTTACTTCATATCCTCCATCGACCTTTCGTGCTTTTAGATGGAGTGGCTCAAGGTTTGCATAATTTTTCATTGGGTTTGAAAGACCCGTTCCCCCGAGGACCTTTCCACTTTCCAAGGAAGCCAGCAATCTCTTTTTCAATGATTCATTTTTTTGTATGCCTTACATACGTAACGGCTGCTAAATGACACCACGTAATGAAGCCCGTTGTCATACAATACTTCGATACAAGACGTACAGTATCCACTTCTTGTTGTACCGACTGCAAATACGATTGTTGATTCGAAGAGGAGAAGCACCCTTGTTCACCAAGGCCTTGTAAAATTTGTTTCGGATAAAACCCTTCTAAATCAATCTCTTGTGCGAGAGGTTTTAACTCTGTTTTCAGCCATTGTTCAAGCATATACTTCTCCTCCTAATCCTAGTCTCTTGAAAGTTTAGTAATGGAACTCACTGGTGCTTTTACTGCTTCTCTTGCGCGTTTAACCGCATCGTCGTCAGGAGCATCATAGAAACAAAGACACTTTGTCATATCTTCACACACATACGTACGTTGGAATTCAACTTCAGGCACTTCTGCGTAGTGTACAGAATTCTTCTTCTTACGTTCCAAATATTGCTCCATCGTAAGATCTGCTGGGAAGTTCCATTCAACCAAATAGTTAATTTTGCCTGCCGTTTTTCGAACATCCTCTAAGTCCTGACCTACAATTCTCACTTCTTTTACTTCTTGTACAGTAAATACACTTTCACTAAATGCTGGACTTACATCCGCTTCCTTTGAGGCTTCAATAATGACATACACTTTCTTATAATCACTTGCTACTTGCACCTCAATAAGTGTTGCATCCCCAAGTTTAAGTGTATCGACCGCGCGCTCTACAGCAGCTTGCTCGCTTGCATCTGTTAATGTTGCTTCGACTAAAAACAATGCCATTGTATTCGTCACTCCTTTTTGATTATTTAGGTTATTTTAGTATACTAGGTTAAAAAAATCAACTTAGTAATCTCTGTGTTATACTTACGATATTAAAGGAGGAAACGTGATGAAAGAACGCTATCCATTACCGTGTAACATTGCACAAACGCTCAACATCGTCGGTGATCGTTGGACACTTTTAATCATTCATGAAATTCTTGTCGGCAATACGACATTTAATGATATTAAGCACAATCTGGAGACCATCTCAGCAAATTTATTATCGACTCGCCTCAAAGCTTTAGAACAACAAGGCATGGTCGTTTCAGAGCTTTATAGTAAGCATCCACCTCGCTACCAATACGCACTGACCGAGAAAAGTAGAGATTTTGAACCGGTCTTTCATGCCCTTCTTTTATGGGGACGTGAACACCTTGATACGTGTTATAAAGCCCTCATCAATTCAGAAACTGGCAACGACGTGGAGATCGGTTATTATGACCAAAAAAACAGGTGAAAGAATTCCCCAGGAACATTTATCTGTAATCCCGTTTGAGCGTCAAACCTAACGGTTAAATCCCCACTGTTTGCCTACCCATGATTCAAACAATCCAAGTAACTTATCAATTGATAACCCAAGAACGCCAATAAAGAAGATTCCAGCTAACACCAAATCAAGATCAAGCGCATTTCTTGCATCAATAATAAGGTAGCCCAATCCCGATTGCGCCTACCATCTCCCCTGCAACGAGAAAGATCCAAGCCGTACCAACAGCAAGGTGCAATCCGCTCGCAATTCCTGGGAATGCAGCTGGAAGAATGACTTTGTACATTAAAGCTGGTTGTTTCACTTCTAAATTTTCCGCTAATTTCAAGTACGTGTTATCGACCTTTTTCACTGCTGAAACGGTTGCGAGCAACACCGGGAAAAAAAGCAGCAATAAAAATAATAACAATCGCTGGCATATTCCCAATCCCAAACCACAAGACGATAAAAGGTGTCCACGCGACCGGTGCCACAGGGCGCAAGACTTGAACAATCGGATCGACAACTCCCCATAGTTTCGGTGAACGCCCTAAGATTAAACCAAGGACGATTGCGACGATCACTGCTGAGCCGTAACCCATAAAGAAACGATACAAGCTAATACCGATGTGCTCGAAAATCGTTCCCGTAATGACCATCTCAACAATGCCACTCGCAACACTTAGTGGCGAAGGTAATAGCGCTTCTTCATACCCGCCAATCCAAATCACCGATTGCCAAATGACAATAAGAACAATGAACGCAATCATGACATTTAGTATTTTTCTCATAAGCTACCTTTGGATCTCCTCAAGTAATGACGTATCGACGAACTCGTCGTACGTTGGTGGCTCTTCCATCAACCTAATTCCAATACTCGTTCTCTCATATACTCATAATCTTCACGATTGATATTCAGATTTTCATAAGAAATCCACTCTAGTGATAGCGATAACGCCTCTTCATCGACGTTCAAGTAGTTCATATGTGCATCAAGATCATATTCAGCATGCTCTCCAGCATGCGCGTAACCTTCCATAAATTGCTTCGATAACTCAGGACGATCTTCCAAGAAACTTTGTCTAAAGACCATTGCACAACAGAGGCACCCTGGCCAAAGATCATTTGATTGATACAACACATGCCCCACGTCTAACGTCACGCCAATCGCTCCGAATGGTTCTGCAACAATGTAACTTTCAATTCTTCCTTCTGATAACGCTGCCGGCATCTCAGCTGGTGGCATCTCTACGACATTCACGTCACTGTAGTTCATGCCAGCGTTCTCTAACATTTCATCTAATAACAAATTATGAGTAGAAAGCGTATGAGGGATGGCGACCGTTTCACCTTTTAGATCTTCTACTTGTTCAATGTTCGGACCAGCAATCACTGCGTTTCCATCTTCATGTCCTAGTGCGGTCGCTTTAATATCAATTCCTTTTTCATGAGCTTTCATAGCTAAAGGAAACAATACGGAAGCCCCATCAATTCTGCCGCTGTTCAACGCATCCATTAAATCGATCCACGTACCAAAACGTATTAATTCAATATCTCCGTCTTGCATAAATTGTTCTTGGTTCTCATTTGCAATGTAAAGAGGTGCTGCATGAGTGATTGGCAAATACCCGACTTTAATCGTTGAATCAGCTGCCGCCTCTCGTTGCTGACAACCTGTAATCACCATTGCCGCAATGAGTAATACACTTGCACTGATCGCTTTCACTTGACGATGCACCATCATTCCTCCTTACGTTAAATGTGATAGTCAGAATCAAGTTCGTTTCTTCCAAAATGAAACGTATCAAAAATCAATTTTCTAAAATAATGAAAATCTCCATGGCTACGATCTCTCGGTCGAGGAAGCGTGATGGCGATCGTCTTTTTGATTCTCCCTGGATTACGATCCATAATGATAATACGATCGGACAAATAGACGGCTTCATCAATGTCATGTGTAACGAGCGCTACGGTCGTTTGTTCTTGTTGTTGAATGCGTAAAAGTTCATCTTGAAGATAATAGCGATTGAACGTATCAAGCGCAGCAAACGGTTCATCCATTAGAATCAGCTCAGGTTGAATCGCAAGCGCGCGAGCAATGGCGACACGTTGCTGCATCCCACCAGATAATTCCGCAGGAAACTGATTGGCACCGCTTCAAGACCAACTAATTGAATGTATTCATTTGCTCTTTTCGTTCGCTCGGTTGCAGATGAGATGGTCGGTTCTAATGCAAACTCCACATTCTTCTTCACAGTACGCCAAGGCAAAAGACCATAATGTTGAAAGAGCATAATTGCACGTCTCGTTGGCTTCTCAATAGGAACTTGATCCATCAGTACATGCCCAGACGTCGGAGCCTCAAATCCCCCAATGACGTTCAGTAACGTACTCTTCCCACAGCCACTTTCACCGAGGATCGAGACGAATTCACCCTTTTCTATGGATAAAGAAATCTCTGACAATACTTCGTTGTCATGGAACGATTTGCTCATCTCTTTCACTTGTACGAGCGCAGACATGTCATCACCTAAATCCAGTTAATTTTGATAATACAAAGTTGTTTACTATGTTTTAAGTTAGTTTAATATACTTAGTAACAAAAAAACAACCAATATTTTTCCACTAAAAAAGCAGCTGTTAGAAAACAGCTGCTTTCGCGTTGTATGTTGATTTTTGCTTCAGGATTGAAGGGAAGTATTAAAAATCCCAACATACAATTTCAAAATGCCACATACGAGATGACTCGGTCCGACGAATCTCGATCATCTGAAGCTCACACTTGAAACGTGCGTCTTCTGACTTCTTCTCGCTGTTCTTTTTCCTGTGCTTTTGCGATAATTTCCTCGTAATCCAATGGGTTAAATTTATAAATCCCATCCGCATCGGCAATGACGTAATCGCCTGACTCAAAAACAACGCCACCTACACTAACGAGACCGTGGATCTCTGCTTCTAGATTTAACGGTTTCGTCGTTTTCGCTGAGACCGTTTCATAATAAACAGGAAGGTTCACTTGCCATAACGTGTCGAGATCGGTGATCGCTCCGTTAATAATCACTCCAGAAACCTTCGCAGCCAATGCTTGTAAGGAACGAAACTCTCCCCAGCACGCGTGCGTTTTGTTGCCTGACGTATCAATAATTAGGATATCTCCTGCTTCCGTCTCGTTTAGCGCTTCTGTGATTGGTTTCCCGTCACCATTTGAAAGCTTTACGGTGACGGCTGTGCCGCTAATTCTGTTACCAGGGTGCGTGGTCTTAAGATCGTTAACGAATCCAAAATCGGTGAAATGACCAATGGTTGACGTGTGTAATGGTTGCATCAATTCCATCGTCTCATTCGTATATTTCATTTTCTTATCAACGATTCGAATCATTCTAGACGCCTCCTAAAATGCGCTTAAACGGATTGTTTCCTTGACCTTTCCCGGAGGCATTGCTCCTGGTACTCCGTCAACATCAAGCAACGGTTTTAGAATTTGTTTTACAGGCCAATGATCCGCTTCAAATAACTTTACATGCAACCGCTGTTCTTCAAATTCCGAGAAACCAACTGCCTTTAATGCTTGTTGCCACCTTTGTTTCGTTACGAGCCATAGCTCTTCTTCTGTGACCCCAAACGTCTGTGCAAAGGTCTCAATCACTGAGCGAATATTAACTTCAGTACCTAATGTTTGTACGTAAAATAGTAAATCGTCGACCGTGTTATTGTATAAGCTGTTTGAATAGCCCGGTCTGATTCGATAGTTAGGGTCTTCAAGTCCGTAACGCTCGGTATAAGGTGGATGCAATCGTACAGAATCGTGATCACGGAATAAGAGAGCAACGGGCTTACCATGTTTTACGACGATACAACAGTTCTGACCGTGAATCTCTGGAACGACACCAATTTTGAACAATCGCATGACCACGGTATAGAACAATTCAACAAGCTCATCAAAAAAACGTCTCAACGTCTAGATCACCTAGTAATTGTTTCAAGAAGCCTTCACTTGCAACCCCAGCACCAAGTGCTGACATTGTGATCAATCGATATGGTTCTTTCATTAGTTCTTCTGGGTAGAATCGTTGTTGCGCAGCTAGATGTCTCGGTTGTTCATCAAACCACCCTTTCGATTCAGGCATATACCCCCACCAATGACGCTCATCACATAGGTAGACTTTCTCTTTTAGGACATCATCGCATTCAATTGCTTGCCTTAATAATCGCTCACCTGAGCCGCCATTTAGTAGTTTCACGACAGGTAGATAGCGGGAAGCGCCTAATGATGTGACACTAACGGGTAATTTCAACATCATTGGTGACGGTTCTTTTGTTGCTAATGAACGAAGGGACGACGTGGCTACATAATCTCCAGCTCTCGTTTCCAAAAGAACAATGACGCCTTCTTTGATTTCTTGTTCAAACGTTGATTTCATGATGACGTCCATTTGCCACGGGTGCACGGGCATGAGTGTGTAGTCCTTTGAAGTAAGCCCCTTGCTCTCTAATTCTTCTTCTAACATCTTTTGTTCTTCTAGGGGAAGACCATCTATTGGCGTTAAAGACGTCTCGCCCGTTACCATCGCATCTCTTTTCACTGCGACCCAATACAACTGCATCGCGCACTCGAATTCTGCCATATACTCTTTGTACTGTTGATCGGTGAAGCCGATTTTCGCCTTCGCTGTAGGATGAAAGGGACGATCGCGATAAGATGCTACTCGTTCACTTTCAATAAACCAATCGTAAGCATGACTCAGTTCTTTGTTTTCTTGTTTATTAAGATGATCAATGCTTAACTGTAGCTGATGAATTGACGTTTCGATACTCTCAATTAACTTCCTTGCACCAACCTGATTCATGTCGAAGGTTGATCGTGCAATCTCTGCTGCTGTTTTTAACAAAGTCCAACCTTGTTGTTCTCGTCTATAAATGGGACTACCAAGTTTCCAGACCAATTCATTACCGGCACGTCTTTCTAATAGAAAACAAAGATCATGTTCATATACAACGGTTTCTTCTTCAACACCGAACAAACGTTGAATTTCTGGACGTGCATCTCGTAGCAAAGGAAGTTCCTGATCTAACGGGAAAAACCCTTCATTTCTTAATGCCTGAATTAAATCCTGAATAATCAATGTCTCAGCGTTAATAACGTTTAATGTAGGTGCCATTTAATGATCGCTCCTTGAGATAGACTGAAACTGCTTGTCACGATAATAAAGAAATGCCGGTTGATCGTGCCCTAGAAATTGATGGTGGGAAATTGTCCAACTGTAAGCTCCTGATTGGAGAAATACGACCAAATCTCCGACCCGAAGTTGAGTCACCTCGGCCTGGGAATGCAATCGGTCTTTCGGAGAACAGAGCTCACCAACGATGTTCACTCGCTCTTCTGTTACTGTCGGGCGCGAGAACGGGTACGGCCATTCTTCAATTGGGATAATCTTAAAGGGATGATTATGTCCCCAAGATGCGGGCAGACGTTGATGGTGCGTCCCACCACGCAGAATGGCGAAGTGTTCTTGCTGAGACTGTTTTAGGTCGTTCACTTCAGTAACATAATAGCCACTATTGGCTACGATTCTTCTTCCAGGTTCAAAAAAACAATTGCTTGCCTTTCACACGATCGAGAACACCACTAGACTTTAAAGCCGCGATAAACTTCTCCCAATCAAAGCTCGGATTCTCATCATACGAGACGCCAAATCCACCTCCACAATTAAGAACGTTAACATCAAGCCCATACACGGATTGCCACTCTTCCACTTTATCTACATAATGCTCAATCATCGCTACGTGCAAATCTTCACGCAGATTATTCGATATCGAGTGAAAGTGAAAGCCACATATTTGAACCAACTCTTGTTGCGAGACTAAATGTAACGCACGTTCAATTTCTTCTTCTTCCATCCCAAAAGGAGACGGTTCACCTGCCATCGTTACGTTCGTCGTTGGGAGGTCATCATATTTCAAGTTAATTCTCAATAGAACTTGCGCTGAGGTCTGTAATTCATTGGCGATCAGCAATAACCGTTGTAACTCCAACGTACTCTCAATATGAATGTACGTCACTCCCGCACGTAACGCCCCTCGCAATTCGTATTCCTTCTTACTCGGACCGCCAAAGAGAACGGGAACGTCTGATGAGACGTTTCGAACTTTCTTTAATTCACCAATTGAAGCGACCTCAAATCCTGACACATAAGGCAACAACGCCCCAAGGATTCGTTCATCAGGGTTGGCCTTAATCGCATAGAATAGATTTGTATCTTTTGGCAACAGCTTGACCATGTTTCGAGCTTCTTGTGCTAACCTATCAAGATCATAGACGTACGCACACAATGGTTGATGACACGCTTCTCTATACTGTGTAACTAACTGCTGGATTTCCCTATTCATTGGATTCTTCCCTCGCTAACGAACGATAGTGGTTCAGTTTTGCTTGATAGGCTCGAAAAGCATTTCCTCGTTCATCTCCAAGAACGAAGATCGATACACCTTTTTCACTCCACTGCTGATGTTGGGCTTCATTTCTGGAAACGATCGCATAAGGAATGTTTGCTCGTTTCGTAGATTCAAAAAGTTGCTCTACATGATCTTCTACATCTGGATGATCAAGCTGCCACGGTACGTGTAACGATTGGGATAGATCAGCCGTACCTTCTAACACAAAATCAATAGATGAGCACGCTACAATCGCATCTCTCTGCTCAATGCCTTCGATACTTTCAATCATCGGTATGAGCATCAGTTCTTCATTGGCTGTTGCAATATATTCCGTTAAAGATTGCTTGCCGAACTGACCAGGGCGACCACTATTCAGACTTCTCATTCCCTTAGGGTGATAGAACGTATGTTGAGCCGCTTGTTCGATCTCTTCTTGTGTCTTTACATTTGCAATGACGATCCCCGCCGCACCCGCATCTAGTACTTTCAAAATATCTTGACGGTTGACTTCGGCTAAGCGAACGAGAGGAGTCGTTCCTGTCACCTCTGCAGCACGAATCATGTTCTCGATCATTTCTTTGCTACTTGAAGCATGCTCATGATCAATAATGACAAAATCAAATTCTGCATAGCCGAGCAACTCAACCATCGTAGGGTGCGGGGTAGACACGAACATGCCAAACACCTTTTCGTTACGGGCAATCTTCTGCTTTAAGAGATTGGTTCGCACTCTACCCGCCTCCTTGCTGTTAGAAGTGGATTCTCTACCCTTGCAAAGTACAATTGACCATCTCCAAACAAACGACGCTTTGTCATTTGTTCAATGTTAATGTCTTCGCCGAAGAGGTCGAAGGCTTCACAGCGTTCTTGGTCGAGATTCACTTCCTGTTGATAGTCTAGAATGGCGTCCGTACACATCTTCCAAAACGCTTCTTCACCAATCTCATACCGTTCAAAGAAGAACGCGATTTCTGTCATGCAGATAAAGTAAAACGCATCGTAGAAATAATCTCGTACATCGGAAAATGCATCAGCTTCTAGGAATGAATAACGGTTAACTTTTTTTTATGAGCTTCAGGCTCAGAAATTAGCTCAGGTCGATTCTTCGGACTAAAACGGGAGTTTGGAACAAAACGAACCCCGTCATGCAAATCTTTCGCAACGACTCGCTTTGGCCAGCCATCTTCTATTATGACGATCAAGTTCTGGGCATGAGACTCGAGCGCAATGCCATGCTTATAAAGCAAATGCATTAATGGTTTCGAGACGACCTCTATTAGTCGGTTCAGCCACCTTTTCGCTCCATATTGATCAATAAATGCTTGAATGATCGGCACCCCATTCTTCTGAATGTGAGTGACCGCATTTAATGGTAATGCGCGTTCATTCTCATTCACATAGCTGTTTATATTTTCTCGATAGATCACACCTAAGTTCCCGTATAGTTGCTTTTGTTCAAGTTGAGTCGCTTTTGTATATTCGAAAGCAGTCCCTGCGACCTCACGCAAAATGTTGAATGAATCATCTTCAAAGTACGTGTCCTCATCAATGATGGAATGCAGCCATTCACTAATCTTTGCGGCGTTTTGGATGGTGTGGCTCGCTAATATTCGGCTGGATGAAGTATTGGTGATGTTTAATGGAAGTTTTAGATACGTCGACTCAGAATAATTACTATTCGTTAACGAACGTAGGGATTGTTGGGCTTGGTAAGGAACCGATGAACGACCTAATAACACGACGCTATAATTTTCCATCGCTTGAAGAAACTTTGGTTGTAAATCGTTCTCCCATTGCCACGGATGGACAGGAATCCAATACATCTCTTCAGGTGCTTGTCCTGAATCTTCGATTTGCTTTATAAATTGCTGCTGGTCCTCTATAGGAAGGTGCTCATCCAAAAGTTCTTGCCACTCAACTGTAGCGAGCTTCGTTGCTTTAACGTTATCATGGTGTACTGCAAGCCAATACGGGAAAATCGATTGATGAAATTCGGGCCCGTAACGTTCATTATCTTCTAATGAAAACCCCATTCGTGATTTATAACTCGGATGATACGGATGCCCTTCGATAAGAAGACTTTCAATATCATCAAAGGAAAGTGAATTTACTCGTTGAGGTTCTTGCTGTACTCGTAACGCTTGTGCATCCTTTGCATACGTTTCAAGCAACTCCCGGATGAATGGCAACGCTTGGTTCTCATGGAATTGATTTAGCAACAACTCTTCAAGAAACTCAAACAAATTCTCACACGGTCCGTCGTTGCGTTTAATCGAGTAAGGGTCGATTTTAATCCGGTGAAAGGAATGCTTCTTGGTAGCCTTAAACGTATAGATGACCTTCGACTCTTCTTCGTTTTCTCCGTAAACAGCCCAATCGCCATCCGTATGCGCATACGATAAAATCCCTTCAAACAATAGAGCTTCTAACGTTTGGCGCATGATTCGGTCTCTTACTTCTTCTGGAAGGTTACGGTTATTGGATTTCAACAGGTTGTTTTGGTACATCTAAATCCCTCCGTGTGGCGTGCATCACATTGTTGACACGCACAAATGATGGCGTTTCTCCTTTACTCAATAAACAGCTAACCATGTTCGTCTTCGCAATAAATGATTCTGATTCACGGATCTCTTTTACAAATTGATTGTTCGTCTGCACATATTCTCTTTCCAACACGTCATCGACCCGTTGCCAAATCTTCTGCTCGGACACGTTACACAGTTGCGCAATAACATGTATTAAAGATCCTAGATGGTTAACGAAGAAATAATAAATCGTTCTCTCCCTTGCTGCTTGGGTCGAATAAAACAAATAAGAATGCTCAATATCGTCATCATCGTTTGTTGCTTTGTCCCGCTCAACACTAACCCCTTCAAGGTCGCGAATGATGAATTGAATTGGCAGCCCCTCGTCCAATGTGACAAGACAATTTTGCAAATGGGCTTCAAAGTGCACACCCTGATCCTCAACTAAGCGAACAATGGGCACTAATGAAATCTCTAAATACCGTTCAAACCATTCTTCAATATCCTTTCGCCCGACAACTTGTTCCAATTGGTAACAGTCCGTCGACGGGTTCCACTCCACTAAGCTGGATGCTATTACTGTCCGACTCGTATCAAAGTTTACGGGTCGGTATGCATACGTGAACAATGATTTTAACTTTTCATCATTAAAGTGACAGGATGCTGTCGCTGTTTCATATGAAATTTGCGTATACGGTTCGTTCGAGAAACACTCATTGTCGATTAAATACTTCGTTGCTTGAAGTGTTCGCCTCATCTGCTCCACAGTGTTGTTACGTTTCAAATTCGTAATTTGCACATCTAACGGCAATTTCAAATTGCACGTCATCTCAGGCACATACACTGTTCGAACTGAAGATGTAGGATGTGCCATCGGCCCGAACTTCCCTAGAAATCGTAGCGTACCCTTAACTATTGCCGCTTTAATCTCAGGTACACGTTGAACGTGTTCATACTGCCATGGATGCATCGGCAACAGCCGGTAGCACTCATCGTCATCACCTAAGCGTCGTTTCACCTCTACCATCAACTGTTCTGGAAATTGAATCCTTTCGTGTACCCACTTTTCTACATAGGCTTCTTCTTTCACTGCCACATAACCAAGCTGAAACGCTGTATGACATTCTGGACTGTAGCGGTTAATCTCATCGGCGTAAAACCCTTCGCGGTTTTTCGGAAAAGGATGAAATGGATGACCGTGAATGAGAGATTGTTCTGAGCTAATGTAGTCACGTACCGGTCGATCGTTCATTTGACTAAGGAAAATGTGGAGTTTATGAAAGCTATTGCTTACTTTTTTTTGGAATATCATTTTCTCAGTTTGTGAGAGTGTCGAATGGCTTGATTCTAATTCTTTTACGATTAAAGAAGCGATATCCATATAATCGATTCGTTGTTGTCTGATGAAGTAGCTCTGATATTCATGTTCTCCCATTGCCGAGTAATACGTTAGTTTCCCAGTGATTGTTGCTCGACTAGATGGAAATGGAATTTCATAGGAGTGATCCTCTTCTTTATAAATGAACGTGCCTTCACATTCTCTTAGGTAACAATTAAGCAATGTCTTACACGTATGTTCATCTGCATACGTCCATGGATTACGATTCATCGTTATCTCCTCACCTAGTTTTCGTTCGATTTTTAATAACTTTAGTTAACGGTAACGTCACGATCATTAGAAATCCGAGTAACAGCCAAAGCTCTTGAAGTGCTTGCCATTTAGCCTCTGTCACGGTCACTGTTGCCTCAAGGGCAGTCCACCTTAAATCAAAGTACATCGTTATGAATATGACCATTACCATCGATGAAAGCCGCTTTAACGTGTTGGATAACGCCGATCCATCATGCCAATCTTTCTCTTCAAGTGCATGCAGACCAATCGTTACGACGGGCGAGTTCGATAGGCCCATTCCCATCCCCCGAATAGCCATAATGACAATCAATACAAGTAAAGATGCATGGATTGGAACGAACGCTAGAAGTAGGATAGAAAGTGCGGTTAGTAGAATGCCTATTTTGACAAAAGATGTCGATTGTTGATCGATTTTTCGTCCTCCATACCAAGCAAACAGACTCGCAAAGATTGCAGCAGGGATGTACAGTGCACCAGTAACACTTGCACTGTAAGAAAATACATCTTGCATCATGAGGGGAAATAGAATTAATACACCAAACATGACTGAATGTTGCACGGTCACAATGACGACCGACGCTGTGTATAGACGATTCTGAAACAAGTGCAAGGCAATCATAGGTTCAGAAGCATTTCTCTGATTTCTTAAAAATAGATACAGTAGACCAATTCCTAGAATTAAGAAAAGATAGGGCAACCAATACGTAAGGTTTGTCGTGCCCATCAGCTGTAATCCTAAACAGATACATAGCAACGAACAGGCGAACACGCCAATTGTATATGGACTCGTCTTTTTCCTTGGTACTGCTCGTTGCTCTGGTAGTTTCAAGACACCTATGAAACTTACAAATAGTGCAAAAGGAACCATGAACCAGAATAAATAGTGGAACTTACCCAAATCCATTAGTACTCCGCCTAAGAATGGTCCGATTGCAGGTGCTGCTGTTAGTACGAGCCCCCACAGTCCTGAAATCCTCCCGTGAAAGGATTGCGGGTAAAGAGAGAACAGCAAGACGAGCGAAAGGGGAATCATAATTCCTGCCGCTACGCCATGCAACAATCTGACGAAGGCAATCGTAATAAAAGAATCATAGAATAAAGCGCCATATATTGAGGATGCAAACAAAATGAGAGCTCCACTAGTGAATAATCGCTTCCTCCCCCAAACTCTTGATAGGTACGCAGCAATTGGCATCGTTACCGTCATCGCTAACAAGTAGATCGTAATTAACCAGCTTGCTTCCGATGTCTTTATCTTATACAAGTTCGATAAACCTGGAATAAGTACATTAAATGCACTATTGGTAACAACTAAGGCAAATCCTGTACCAATGATGGCGGCAACGACTATATACGTTGGTTTCTCTTTGTTGTGCAACATCTTGTTATTGTCTTTTTGAGAAATCGTATTTAACCGTTCTAACGATCATCGCCTCCTTGTTTTCATCTACTCTCACTTTAATTGAGAATGATAATCACTGTCAATTAGTCTTTTGGATTCAATTTCCAGTTATGAGTTCTGGCATAGAAAACTGAAATGACACCGTACTTCATACATCTATCGTCCATTGAAAATCGATCTTTTGCGCCATAATTCAAATAGGATAATGATCTATAGGAGTGAAAGGTGTTATGTTTTAAGAGGATAAGACTTAGAGAGTGAGAATGTGCCAAAGGAATTGATATTGCAGGGGATAAGGGACGAAGATCGAGGTCATAAAACTAGCAAAACGAATGCTTGAGCTAGTCCTAAACAGGCCAGCTTAAGCATTCGTCTATTTTTACGTGATTGATTAATTTGAGGTAAGAACTAGTGGAGAGAATGTGGTTTAAGTTACTACAAATCAATAGTAAGTTAAATCAAAAGCAACCCAATAGCAATCGGGAAAAACGTCCAGAGAAGAATAATGACGCAGAATCCCATAATGTCACGAACTTTTAATCCAGCGATTGCAAGAAGCGGCAACGTCCAAAACGGCTGAATCATGTTTGTCCATGCATCTCCCCAAGCGACTGCCATCGCCACACGAGCAGGTTCCGCTCCTATTTCATAGGCAGCACTCATCATAATTGGACCTTGAACCGCCCATTGACCACCACCCGAAGGAACGAAGAAATTCACAATACCAGCGGAAATGAACGTAAACAGCGGAAAGGTAAACTCAGTAGATATCGCTATAAACATAACCGACATCATTTCACTTAAACCGGATCCTACCATCATTCCCATAATTCCCGCATAGAAAGGGAACTGTATGATGATTCCTCCTGCATTTTTGACTGCTTCAGACACAGTCTTCAAAAACCTTCTTGGTGTCCGATGGAAGAGAATACCGAGAAACAAGAACGCAAAGTTCACGATGTTAATATTCAGATCTAATCCATTATTAATAAAATGTATGACTACAAATATAAGTCCTAAACCACCAATAACAATCGAAATGATTTGACTGTTTTCCAAGCGATCTGCCGGTGTGAGATTCTCCGACGGTTCCTCCTTCACCGCTGCTTCTTCTTGAATTACGATCGGTTCAATTTTTGTTGTACTGTCAGCAGCTCTCATGAGCAAACGATTCATTAATGGCAACATAATGACAAGAACAACGACGATAAAGATATTAAATGGAGCAAGCAATGTATCCTGAATCGCAATCGTTCCCATCGTATCTTCCAAGAAGTGTCCGGGAGTTGCAATTGTTAATGGAATTGATCCAGACAAGCCACCATGCCATACGATCATGCCACTATATGCAGACGCGACGAGCAAGCGAAAGTTCACCGTAGGTACTTGTTGTACAACATGCTTTGCAAACAATGCCCCGATTACGAGACCGAACCCGTAATTGATTAAACAAGCGATACACGCAACAAATGTAACGAGCATGATCGCTTGTCCTGGGGTATTAGCAAAAAGGGCTAAACGAGCAAGAATTGATTTGACGATACTCGTGTTCGCTAATATGTAACCGGTTACAACGATAAGTGACATTTGCATCGTAAATTCAAGTAAACCCCAAAAACCATCACCCCAGAGCTGAACCATCTGTACAGGATTGTTCGGTGTAATGAAGATTCCTAATAGAAAAACGATCAATGTTAAAACTAATGCGAAAATAAATGCATCCGGCAAATACCGTTGTACGAGCCTGTCTGAGAACCTTGTAAGCGCAGTAAACATTATTCCGCCATTCCCTTCTTATTATTTTGAATAATCTTATCATTATGGTATTGAAATAGAAAGAACAACTGGCTCCATAACAAAACGCGAGCCCTAAATTTTTCGACTCGCGTTTTGATGATACATTTAGACAATACGCTTTTTAGAACTTAACTGACCTCTTCCTTTCTTCCCGCGATTCCAAAACGAGACGAGAATCGGTCCCGAGATAATTTGCCAAACTGAGAAAATCGCACTTGGCAAAGCCGCCAATGGGCTGAAATGTAAGGTTGCTAGTGTTCCACCAAGCCCAGAATTCTGTATCCCAACTTCAAATGCGATCGTACGTCGTTGCTCTTCGTTAAGTCCACACCATTTGGCAACGATATAACCGACAAACAACCCCAAACCGTTATGAAGAATAACCGCTACGAATAGAAGTAACCCAACCGTTATTAAGTTCTCTTGATTTACAGCTACGATGGCGCTCACAATCAGCACAATCGCAAAGATCGAAATGTTCGGAAGTGCTGTCCGTCCAACACTTGCAATCTTAGGGAAAATATAGTTGATGAGAATTCCAAGACTAACAGGAACGATAATCACCTGGACGATTGACAAAAGCATAGACCTGCATCAATTGGCATCCACTGATTTGCCAGCAGCAGAATCATTAAAGGCGTCATAATCGGTGCAATGACTGTTGACACTGTTGTCATCGCAACCGATAATGCGACATCTCCTCTTGCTAGATAAACCATTACATTGGATGAGGTACCACCCGGACAGGCACCGACCAAAATAAGTCCTGCCGCTAATTCTGGAGGCAACTGTAAAAGAATCGCAATCCCAAACGCAATCAACGGCATAATGAGGAATTGCCCAACACCCCCAATAAGCATTGGAAGTGGTCGCTTAAAGACGATCGTGAAATCTCGAAGTTTAATTGTTAACCCCATTGCCAACATGACGACCCCTAATAAATATGGGATGTATGGGCTTAACCAGCTAAACAGTGGCGGGTATAGTAACGCAATGACACTGAAACCGACAACGATAAAAGCAAAGTATTTTTGGACACCGCTCATACCCACACCTCAATTCTTAAGATTGACGATACGACACTGCAACGTTTTTAAGCTGCGTGTAATTTTGCAATGCTTCCAAGCCTTTCTCTCTACCATAACCACTTCGTTTATAGCCACCAAAAGGCATTTGGATTCCCCCACCAGCACCATAGTTATTTATAAACACTTGGCCTGATTCCGCGGCTTCTGCAATGCGGTGGGCTCGTCCTATATCATTCGTCCAAATCCCTGTAACGAGACCATAATCCGTTCCGTTCGCGAGGGAAATGGCTTCTTCTTCGGTCGTGAATGGATGAACAGTAATGACAGGCCCGAAGACTTCTTCTTGCGCGATGGGATGACTTGCATCGATGTTCGTAATGATTGTTGGTCGATAATAATAGTTATCTTGCTTCATTCCACCCGTAACGATCGTCGCACCATCTGCTTTGGCTTGTTTCACATATCCGTCAATCTGTTCAACTTGCGCATCGGTAATGATCGGTCCGAGCTGATGATTGTCCATGCCAGGCCCGATGCTCAGCTTTTCAAAGCTTGTCTTTAACGCTTCAACAAATCGTTCTTCTAACGATGCCTCAATAATTAACCGCGAACCTGCCGAACACGTTTGCCCAGCGTTTTGCGTAATGGCATTCGTGACCGTTTGTACCGCTTGCTCGAAGTGACAATCACGAAAGACAATTTGCGGTGACTTTCCACCTAACTCGGGCGTGACTTGTGTAATTTGCTTCGCAGCGGTTTGCATGATCGTACTTCCAGTCTTCACTGAACCGGTAAAGGCAATATGGCGCACGAGCGGATGACTTGCTAACGCCTGTCCGGCTTCTTGGCCTGTACCCGTCACTACGTGATAAACTCCTGTAGGAATCCCTGCTTTCTCCATGCTCTCTGCTAACAAAAGTGCCGTACTCGGTGTTTGTTCTGCTGGCTTAACGACCGTCGTATTCCCTATTGCAATGGCTGCGGCAACACTTCTCGCTGTAATTTGAATCGGATAGTTCCAAGGGATAATATGAGCCGTAACGCCGAGCGGTTCTCGTACGGTATAATCCAAAATCCCCGGTTCAACTGGAATCGTTTCACCGAGCACTTTATCAGCCATCGCTGCATAATACTCGAAATAACGGGCGGCCGCTTCGACATCTGCTTCACTTTGTTTGAGTGGTTTACCGACGTCTAACGTTTCAGCCATAGCGAATTCATCAAGACGCTCCCGTAAGTCAGCCGCCACCTTATGTAGACAATAGCCTCGTTCGTGCGGTTTAAATGAGCGCCACGTCGAGGAATGAAACGTGTGATGTGCCGCCTCTACAGCCTCATTGACGTCTTGAACACTCGCTTTAGGAACCGAATAATGCACATCTCTCGTCGCAGGATCTAAAACGATGAGCTCCTCATCCCGCTTTTCCCAACCGCCATTGATATACATTGGCTTTTGCATATTACAGCCCCCTTCCCCCGTCAATTCGTAATGTCGTACCCGTAACCATACTCGCATCATCACTACATAAATAAATGATGCCTGTGCTAATATCTTCAGGTCGGATGAGCCGTCCGAGCGGGACGCTTTTTTTTGAAGACATTCTCTTTGACTTCATCAATTTTCTGATCAACACCAGCAAATTGACTAATCATCGCTGTATCAGCAGGTCCTGGGTGCAAAACATTTGCTCTTATTCCGTGTTCGGCTAGCTCAATCGCAATCGCTTCAGTGAATGAGACAACAGCCCCTTTCGATGCAATGTATGCATTCAAACCAGGACGTGGCCTTACAGTCGAGACGGATGCCACATTCACAATCGAACCACTTCCCGCTTTCTTCATCACACGGCTTGCCGCTTTACACGTCAAGAAAACAGATGTTGAATTGATTTTATGAATTCTTTCCCAATCATCTAATGTTACGTCTTCAAGCGGTGTTGCTGATTGAGCAATTCCAGCTAAATTGACGAGCGCATCGACTTGATCGAAACGCGTCATCACTTCTGAAAACGCACGATTCACGTCTTCTTCCACACTAAGGTCGACACGTTGATAGAAATAACGATCATTTGAGTTCGGGGCATTTTCTGCTAAATCAAAGCCCGCAACAATCGCACCTTCAGCTAAGCTATCCTCAACTAGTTGCCTCCCCATTCCCCCATTTGCTCCAGTAACGATCATGACTTTATTCTTTAATTTCATAGGACTGCCCCCTAATAGTTGTTTAATTCTGATAGTATTTCGTCTGTGACTTCCTTTGTAGACAACGTTCCACCGATGTCTTTGGTCGTGCGTCTTGATTGAATGACCTTCTCGATCGCATCCATGACAAGGTCCCCGAGTTCCGTTTCTCCGAAATGATCGAGCATCAATTTAGCAGTCCAAATTTGACCAATTGGGTTAGCAATCCCTTTTCCAGCAATACCAGGCGCTGAACCATGAACAGGCTCAAACATTGACGGATACTTTCCATTAAGATTAATGTTTGCCGCTGGTGCAATTCCGACACTTCCCATAATCCCCGCTCCGAGATCTGTTAGAATATCCCCAAACAAATTCGAGGCTACAATCACATCAAATCGTGACGGGTCCGTTACAAAAAAACGCCACAAGCGCGTCGATATGTTGTGAATCCGTCGAAATATGTGGATAATCTGTTGAAACTTCTTGAAACACTTCATCCCAAAACGGCATCGAATGGTAAATTCCATTGGACTTCGTTGCACTTGTCACGTGACCCTTTCGTTTTTTTGCAAGGTCAAAAGCGTAGTGCATCGCTTCACTCATCGCTCGGCGTGAGAAGAAGTTGTTCTGAACAGCGATTTCATCTTTACCTCTATACATCTTTCCGCCAACTGTGCTGTACTCTCCCTCACTGTTTTCCCGAACAACGATTAAATCAAATTCTTTCGGATTAACGAGTGGTGAATGAACTCCTTGAATGATCTTCGCAGGTCGGATGTTTAAGGCTTGTTCAAATTCCCGGCGAATCGTCAAGATCGACTCCCAAACGGATATGTGATCCGGCACTTTCGTAACGTCTCCAATAGCACCGAGAAAGACACTATCATATTGACTCAATCGATCGAGCCCATCTTCTGGCATCATTCGTCCATGTTGAACGTAGTAATCACAGTTCCAATCAAATGTATCGAAAGAAAACGTGAGCCCTCCATGAATCTTTGCCACAGCTTCCAACACTCGCATTGCTTCTGGTACGACTTCGACCCCAATACCATCTCCTGGCATGCAAGCTACATCGAACTTCTTCACATTACCCACCTCATCTGTAAGCACTTTTGTAGTTTGTAAAAAAAATCTTTCCTTTACCTAATTCATGATCTAGATCGTAGATCCTCTAATATTTTTATAAAATAGTGAATTTTATACTTCATTACGTATTTATCTGTACATCCACATCAAAAAACGCCCCGTAAGGAGCGCTTCTAAAGGTGAATATATTACTGCGTATTGCGATCAAGCGGACGCAACGGATACATGGGCCGTTCTTCGTTTCGTTGCTGCGAGCGTTTGTCTTCGGCTTCTGTTTGAAAGTGCGCTTGTGCGTCTAACCGCTTCTTTCCCCGCTTATCTACTCGCTTATAACTGCCATCTTCTTGTAAGATCCTCGTTTTTACATTATCTAGCCACATCTTCTCGAACATTTCAACGATCCGGTTTTTTTGCAGCGTTGTCGTCAATAGGGAACATCGTTTCCACACGAGCATCTAAATTTCTAACCATAAGGTCAGCGCTTGATAGATACACGTTTGTTCCGTCTTCTCTCGTGAACAAAAACATTCTCGTGTGCTCCAAATAACGTCCAACGATGGATTGAACTTCGATGTTCTCACTCAAGCCATCCACGTTCGGACGAAGGCAACAGATGCCTCTGATCAGTAAACGGATCGTAACCCCTGCTGCTGATGCTTTGTACAACGCATCAATAATTGCCTGATCAGATAAGGAATTTAATTTCATTACAATCGACGCCTTTTTCCCGAGCTTCTGATCTTCTATGGCAACGTTGATAAACTCAAGCACTTGATTGCGTAACGAGTAAGGCGCTGTGATGAGTTTGTTAAAGAGTGTAGGCTCAGCAAAGCCAGATAACATATTAAACAACGCGGAAACGTCAAAGCCTAATTGCCGATTCGACGTCATCAGTCCAAAATCAGTGTAAAGTTTCGCCGTTTGATCATTATAATTCCCAGTACCTAAATGCACGTACCGGCGAATGCCATCACTTTCACGACGCACTACGAGCAATAGCTTCGCATGGGTTTTCAACCCTAAGACGCCGTAAATCACATGACAACCAGCCTTCTCCAATTGCCTTGCCCAAAGGATGTTATTCTCTTCATCAAACCGAGCTTTTAATTCCAGAAGTACCGTCACTTGTTTTCCCCGTTTTGCTGCTTGTTCAAGTTGGCGAATGACCGGCGAATTGCCAGAAACCCGATATAACGTCATTTTAATTGCAAGCACAGCGTCATCGTCTGTTGCTTGTTGCAATAAGTTTAAGATCGGCTTAAACGATTCGTAAGGATGATGCAACAAGTAATCCGCCTCTTTAAGCTGTTCGAAAATCTCTCCATCGTCGAGAGCTGCATCGAGATACGGGACGTACTCTTTGTAATACAACGATCCATCTTCGGGCAATAATGGGGCAAGCTTAGGTACAAACGTCAGGTCAACGGGACCACGCAGTATGAAAATCATGTTGTCAGCAATTGAGAACGAATGTGTTAGCTCATGATGCATCTCTTTAGAAATGGACCCTTCTACGTCTAGCCGAAGCACTTCGCCTCGCTCTCGAATGCGAAGTTGCTTTTTCATTTCATTCAATAAATTAATTGCATCGCCTTCTTCGACCTCGATGTCCATATCGCGAATAACACGATAGCAACAACTTTCAATGATGCGGTATCCTTGGAACAGATCAGACATGAAAAATTGAATCACATCTTCAAGCAACACCCATTCCCGCGCCTCATTGTAAGGTATTTGGACGATTCGACTCAGTACAGAAGGAACTTCGATTGTCGCAAACTTTACTGGACTCGTTGGATCGTCCTTCTTTTGAAGTCGAACCGCGATATGAATGGATTGATTAGACACGAAAGGAAACGGCCGTGATGAATCAACAGCGAGTGGCGTCAACACTGGGAAGATCTCCTTTTTGAAATAGAGATGAAGCTTCTTCTGCTGTTCAGGAGACATCGCCGAGATGGATAAAAAAAGTTACGCCTAGCTTTTTTAAAGCAGGCAGTAACATGTAGGAATACGTATTGTACTGCTTGCGGACCATTTGTTGTGTCCAATCATAAATGCCTTCGATTTGCTGAGTCGCGGTCATACCTGCAATATCAACATCTGAAATTGACATTTGCATTTGATGGTGCAACGTTGCAACGCGCACCATAAAAAAACTCATCAAGATTACTCCCAGTAATCGATAAAAACTTCAAACGCTCCATCAATGGATTGGATCGATCTCTCGCCTCATCTAACACCCGTTCATTAAAGGCCAACCAACTAAACTCCCGATTGATGTACTTATTATGCAAGAACATTGCTTCGAATCTCCTTAAACGTAAAATTCATACCGAATACACATTCAAAATACGAGGCTTTATTCGATAAAACCCAACTTTCTAGCGTGATTTCATCATTCGAATAGAGATCGAGATGAACGTTCTGCTTTTCAATGGTGACGTTCACACGGGAAATCTTCTGTTGTCGACTATCATCTAACGCATCGGCAATTCGCAGAATTGCCGTTAGCTTACCGATGATGACCGCTTGTTGTTCAGGTAACGTTTGAAAATGTAACGTGTCATTTAATGGGGTCAAACTGCTATGATAACGAACACAATGGGCAATGATTTGTTTCTCTCTGTTTGACAGTCCGATGACTTCCATTTCGTTAATCAGATAGTACGAGTGAAGATAATGGTGATTCATAGAAACTAAGTTCCCGATGTTTCGTAGAATGCAGGCTATCTGTAGCAATAAACGTTCGCGGTTTGAGAGATTGTGGATATCCTCTGTCTGATCAAACACACGCGTTGCATACATTAGCACAGCATCATTGTTCAACTTCGAGCATTGAAAACGTTCGGCAATACGCCAGACCGCCGTCATTAAGTCTTGCTCAAATGCCAGTAGTGCTCGCTCATTTTGTGCAGCAATTAATCCGTCACACAAATCTGACTCCGAACGATGCAACTGTGAAGCATTTGTCCACTGCAACATGAGCTTCAAAATAATTACGGACGGCAGAAGTTGCAAATACTCGACTCTTGATACTTGGAACTCCGTCGCAAACGCTCGCGGTTCTTTCTCATGTAACTGTATATAGACTTCATGAAAATGATCAACGGTTAATTGATCGTACGCCTGGAACAATTGGTTAAATGCCTTCAAATCTGTGCCAAATACGATTAAATGCTTTAATTCTTTAGTAGACTCAATGATCGGTTGCAAACTTTCAATTTTGCTCAAAATGTAATCTTCAATCAAATCTTGATGGCGATCAATTTGATTCTCCATACGGGTCACGACTTCTTGAATTCGAAGAGGACCAAGCTTCACATGTTGGGAGAATAGGAGCTTTTCTTGTTGATACATCGTCAATTGGATACTGCCGCTTCCAATATCAACGAGCAATGCGCCTTCTCTAAGCCGTTTTTGATAATCAGGGACATGGTCAGCTACTGCTAACTGATGGTATTGTCTCTCCTCCGCATTGTCTAACCAATACCAAGAAAATCCGGTTCTGTTGTACACATAATCTTTTACATACAACGCGTTCTCCGCTTCACGAATTGACGCTGTAGCAAAAACGAGCGCCTCTTTAATCGCAAATTCTTCGAGCTTGAGCCGAAAGCCTTCTAGCCCTCGGCACATCTCTTTTAATGTCGTTAATTCAATTAATCCAGCATGATAAATATCATGTCCAATCGAGACACGGAATTGCAACGTCTCCTCAACCATTCTTGTCTTACTTTCATAGATTTTTAACGTCATGATTTGAGAACTGATCGTAATGATCGCTGCATCCAATTGCCGTTCGCCCCTAACTAGCGTGTAGTTTGTAGCGATTGCATCTCATTTAATAGACGATAGAATACAACCGCAGTTTGTGCACGAGAAGAGCGCTCACTAGGTGAGAGTACACCGTCTCTTCCTTGGTAAACATTCATGTGATAAAGAGCATTTACATAAGATTGCGTCTCTTCATCGATATTGTCAAGATCTGTAAAAGGTGCCTCATCGAATTGTTCAGGATCCATATTAAACGTATGCTCAAGCATTCTTCCTAGAATTCGAATGCTATGGATGCGACTGATCGATTGCTCCCCTCGGAATGTCCCATCGCTGTATCCTTGAATCAGTCCGTGTTTTAACGCTGCAGACAGTTCATTCACATACCACGTATCTTCATCAACATCGGCAAAGGAAAGTGCTTGGTCAAACGATGCCTCATCACCGTTTAATCCAAATGCTCGAACGAGCATCACGGTATAATGTGTTCTCGTCGTATGACGTGCAGGCATAAATTGTCCTGAGCTGTTTCCTGTCATGATCTCAAGTGCGTACATCGCATTGATTTCGTCGATTGCATAATGTGTTTCAGAAACGTCTTGATAATTTGCACGAAGTTCATAGTCTAATAACGTTGGAACATACGGATTTCCAGCAAAAAAAATCCATTCGTATATTGCGCGCTGAACACGTTATAATCATGAATCACTTGACCATAATACTGAACAGAAATCTCTGTTAAGGTACCTTCAAAGTCTTCCCAACTTTGAATCGCGCGGGATGCGTTTTCAGCAAATGTCGGATTGGCGCGACTGTGGGCAATCGCAGCTGCTTGTGCACTATGTCGCACGACACTTTCTAACTGCTCTTTTGACTCGAACGATGCCTCACCAAATTCTTCTTTATAACGAGAGCGCTCACGTACTGAATACGATTGCTCTTCAGTGTCCAACATTCCCCAATATGGACTATGGTTGTCTGGTAACAAAGCTTTTGCACCCGTGATCGTACGCTCTGCATGAGGGGTTTGCATTGACGCTTCTTCTTCAAAAGGTGCTTTTGTTTGAGCCTTCACATCCAAAATAATATCGTCATCTTCACTGTCACTCGCATCTTCAATTAACACGTAGTAACGATCGTATCCAAGACTACCAAGGCCTGCATTCGTTCTACGAACGATGTCTTTTATCTCAAAGTGCTTCTCATCTAAATCATATACGTTTGTTTGTGCATCCACATAGTTTTGCCAATACGTGTTGATCATTGTTTTCTCTGCTTCAGAAGCTGCGGCTAAACGGGGGTTGTCTTCCTCAAAGCGTCTTTGTTCACCGATCATTGTCGTCCACGTATTCAGCTCGTCCAATTGCGAAATGGACTGTAACTCTTCAGCCGTTTCCTTCACAAATCCTTCTGTATGCTCTGGCGTGAATGAAAATTGTTTCGGTTCAATCTCACCGTCTGCCACTTTTTGAAGGTGATTCGTATAGGTTGTTACAAATTCAGTAATGACTTCACTGATCTCATCATCGCTCAACTGTAAGCCGGGTGCGATATCATTTAACTTTATTAAGCTTGAACCATAACGAATGAGATCATAGTAAAACGGTGCATAAACCACTTCATCGAAATCGTTAAAATCAAAAACAGGTTCACCACTCCCATTTCCATAAAAACCAATGTTCTCTACATGGAAGTCACCCGTAATCCACGTGTTCACATCATCTTTAAGCCACGCATCAGGAACTCCCATATTCCCTCGTAACGCATCATCGGCATACAAGTGAGAAGAGCCTCGGAAAAAAGAAAACATGCCTGTATTCATCGTTTGAAACTTCTGTTCAAAAATCGACTCATCTTTAAAATGGCTGTTGTTACGAACGAGTGATTCGTAAATGGATCGTTGTCGTTCAGCACTCGTTTGCGTGTCGAAGCGCTCTAATGGAAATGGCATGAGCGGTCGCAAGATAAAATCAACGTCTTTAATGTTGGCATAATACGATTCCACAGGTGAATAGTCGGTTAATCGATCATTCCCCCTTACGTGCAAACGCTCGGTGAGTCTAGGTAGGGACGCTAACGGCTCTAGACTATCAATGTCGTTGTCACGTAAATTCATGTCATTTAAGTTTAGCAATGACTGAAGTGGAGAGAGATCGGTTACTTGGTTACGTCGGAGCGTTAACACTTCTAATTTTTCTAAATTTGAGATTGGGTTTAAGTCATTTACCCGGTTCGTATGTAAATTCAACTCTTTTAATTCAACCAATTGCTGGAGTGGTTGTAGATTATGAACACTATTTTCACGAAGATTTAGCTCTTCTAAGTGATATAGACCCGCTAACGGTTCAATCGACGTGATTTGATTCTGTCTAAGATCGAGTGTTTCTAGATGAACGAGTGATTTTAGTGCTGATAAATCAGAGACCGCGTTCCCTCGAAGATCTAGGTTCAACAAGCCTGTAAGCCCTTCAAGTGCAGCAAGATCACGAATATGATTCTGCCTAAGGTCAATGCTTTCAAGGTTGTCTAACTGTTGCAGTGGACCAAGGTCCGTAATCTCGTTGGAGCGTAGCTCAATGTCTTCTAGGTTCGTAAAGTACTCCAGCCCAGTTAAATCAGCAATTCCTTGGCCTCGGGCACCATCCAATTCGACAAGCTGTTCTAGCGTTGCTTCATCGATGATACTCTCTTCTGTCTCTAATGAAGCTTTAATCGCATCCCGCAACGCCTCATCAGGTATTGCTTCTTTCAAGTTTAATTCCTCTGCATCAGCAAGGTCTGTCGTCGACAATCCGACCAACAGAAACACGCTTGCCATTCCTATGTATTTTTTTCATTCTCTTCCCCTCCTCCTCTTCATTGTAGCGATTGAATTGCCGTATTCGGAAAAATTAACAAACTCTCTATACAATCTTAAAAAAGCGTCTTGTTTGGGAGAGACCACTGAAAAAGTCTCTAATTAAAGAACGTACGCTCGAAATTCGAGCGTACGTTCTTTTTAATAAACTATACTAGAGCTATGATTTCCACTGCAGGCGGATGCTTGCACCCCTGGCACAAGGGCAACATCGGCTCCTGCTTCGCAATCACCGTGTTTTCTATGCCGCGGAGGAG